>CAKUSI010000001.1 GCA_934678955.1 uncultured Austwickia sp.
CTGCTCGACCGCATCCGCGACATCCGCTCCAGCGAGAAGGTGCTCTACCAGCAGGTACTCGACCTCTACGCCACCAGCATCGACTACAACCCTCGCGCCGAAGAGACCGTCGAGTTCTTCAAGATCGTCCAGAACAAGCTCCACTTTGCCGCCCACGGTCACACCGCCGCCGAAGTGATCGCCTCACGCGCCGATGCCACCCAGCCGAACATGGGGCTCACCGCCTTCGCTGGCCAGCGGCCCGTTAAGACCGAGGTCGGCATCGCCAAGAACTACCTGAACGAGAGCGAGCTCAAGAAGTTGAACACCCTGGTGTCGGCCTACTTCGATGGCGCCGAGTTTCGCGCCCAGAACCACCAGCCCACCTACATGCGCGACTGGATCGCACACCTCGACCGGATCATCACTGCGATGGAAGCACCGACACTCCAGGGCGCCGGCTCGGTCAGCCACAAGCAGGCCATCCAGAAGGCCGAGAGTGAATACGGCAAGTACCGGGCACAGCTCGACGCCGCACCGTCTGACGTGGAGGCCGCGTACCTGGAGTCGGTCAAGCGCGCGCAGCGCGCGATCCAAGGAAAAGAGGGCAAGCAGTGACCGACAACGAGTACCCGCTCTGGTCCGACGAGCCCGCAGACCGCGATCTGCTGTCATTTGATGCGGTAGCCGCGACTGTCGTTGACGCCGTGCTCGATGACCGCCTCGACCCAGTTGCACTCGGACTCTCTGGCTCGTGGGGAAGCGGCAAGACCAGCGTTCTGGAGCTGGTTCAGCAGGCCATTGCCGAGCGTTCCGCAGCCGCTGATAGCAAAGTGCTGGTAATACAAACTCAGCCGTGGAGTTACGATCCGGCGGTTGGGCCTAAGGAGAGCCTCATTGCTGAGGTGCTCGATGCCCTGAAGGGCGAGATCAACACTGCCTTTGGCGAGAAAGCGCAGAACCTACTCGTCAAGCTGACGAAACGTGTGAAGTGGGCCAAGGCTCTCAAAATGGCAGCGCTCACCTCGATCACGCTCCAGTTGCCCAAGGTCGAGGACGTGCTCGATCTCGTGAACGAAGAATCAGCCGACAACGACAGCGAGCCCACCGAACGCGGGCTCGCCCAGTTCCGGGAGGAGTTCGAGGAACTGCTCGGCTCTGACGGGCTCGATCACATTTCGCGCGTCGTTGTCCTCGTCGATGATCTGGATCGCTGCCTACCTGACACTGTGGTCGAGACACTTGAGGCCATCCGTCTATTCCTCTCAGCCAAGGGAATGTCCTTCGTCATCGCCGCCGACGAAGACCGGGTTGCAGACGCAATCCAACAGCGCCTCGGGACTTCGACTCCCGACGACTCCGAGGCTGAGAGCCCCGCCAAGTTGTATCTCCACAAGATCGTCCAGACGACCATCCCGCTGCCGGGGTTGAGCCGGTTTGACACCTATGCGTATCTCTTCTTGCTACTCGCTCACAGCAAGGTTGCCCCGGAGCACCATGACACCCTCGTTGCCTCGTGCGCTGAGCTTCGGCGGACCAGCGGATCGCTCGACGACGTCAACATCCCAGATGGGGTAGACCTCGCCGAAGAGCTGGCGGTCGCCTCTCGCCTGACGCCGATCCTCTATGAGAAGTTCAGAGGCAATCCCCGTCGGATCAAGCGATTCCTCAACGATCTCAACGTCAGGCAGAGCGTCGCTCAGCGTCGGGGGATTGCATTGCCCGCCGATGCGGTAGCCAAGCTGATGGTCCTAGAACGCCTGCTCCGTCCCGACTTCGAGACCGTATTGCAGTGGCTCGCCCAGAACAAGCTCCGCGACCAGCTCGATGCACTCGATCAGGCAGCGAATGCTCCAACACCAAGCCCAGATGCGAAGGTGGCCGATGAGGCCACAGCCAAGCCCAAGAACAAGGCCGCGACCGAGTCCTCGGACAAAGCCCCGAAGGCTGAGGGCGGGTTCAGTGACACGCTCATCCGCTGGGCCAAACTTCCTCCAAAGCTTGATGCCTCTGATGTCGGAGGATATCTGTACCTTGCCGCATCGTTCGCTGGCATCGAACTTACCGATGAGGGGCTTCCGGAGCGACTCCGCGATATCGCCAGCGCACTGACATCGTCCCTCAAGACAGACCGATCGTCCATAGACGACGATGCCCTACGCGCCCTCAATGCCACGGACGCACGAACGCTCATCACACACCTCGGAAGCCAAACCCGCGATCAACCAACCATCCAGAGGTACTCCGTGGCCGGCATGTTGCGCCTCGCCAAGACGCACGCCGCGGTTGATGACGCGGTGGTCGCAGCACTCAAGCTTCTACCGCCGTCGGCCGTTCAGGTGGCAACGGTCATGCTCCTGAAGCCAGAGTCAGAGGTCGTGTACGAGTCCGTACTTGCTGCCTGGAACGTCGATACCGCAACTGATCAGGTGAAGCAGACCATTTCGACCGTTCGCCAGTCCTGGAGCCAGCCGAATGGGAACTAGTGGAGCCTTCGGCGGCAGTGGTGGCAGAGATGCCAAAAATCTACGCGACAACATCGCCGACTGGTTGACTGACGTGCCAGCACCGGCAACACCAACAGATGACGCATCTAGTCTCCCCGTGCCAAACATCGACCTTCGACCTACGATCCGTATCCTCACTGGCCGAGGAGGCGGTGGAGACGGACCCGGCGGTGGTGGCGGAGGTGGCGCATCAAGCGGCGGTAGCGGCGGCGGCCGCTCCGGTGGCGGTGCGCGTCGCTCGGTCAGCTCGACCTCTCGTGCCGCTGGGCGAGCAGGAGCCCTTGCCCGCGCCTACGCATCCGGGGACCGTGCCTCGCTAGAGCGTGCGGGGCTCAACTACGAGGACCTGCTCTCGCTCGGGGATATGGTCGCCGTCGGTACACGCATCGTGGAGGTCGCCTTTGACACGCAGGCAGACAGCACGCTCGCAGACGACGAGTCCCGCGAGACGGTTGCCGAGATCGTTGAGTGGATTCTTGAGGCCCCAGCGAACCAGACACCCTCACCTGACGAAATCGTCCGGCGATCCATCGAACTAATCATCAGCAACGCCACGCTCACTGAAGTAGGCGACCGCATACGGGCCGAATCGTCCCGAGAGAGGCGCCGGGCCGCCGAGCAAGAGATCCGGGATGCAGCCGAGGTCTACGCCAGCCAAGTCACGCTCACAAACACCGGAGCCTCCGAGCAGGAAATCAGTAAGGCCATCGAAGGCGGAATCAGAGAACTCGGACAGATCTTTGGGGGCAAGAAGTGACCAACTGTCTTCTGACGATTGACGAGCACGCCGCGACCAATGTTTCTGGCTTCAACGAGGTGTTCCTCTGGACCCGTACAACTAAGTCCATATACACCGGCACTCTCGACCCGCACCTCGCCGCCTTCGGAGCAGTCCGGCAAGAGAACATCGACTTCGTCAGGATTGCTCTTGCTGTGTTCTCGGCCGACCGTTCCGTATTGCGCCAAGCCCGCGGCTCCGACTGGAACGACCGCGACTTCGCCCTCACGGTGGAAGTCAACGACCCGTCGGCATGGGCGGAACACGCCGATGAACTCGCCGCGACGGTCGGCTTCCTCACCGGCGATCGCTGGAACTTCGCCTTCACTCAAGCGGCCGCGAAAACGGTGGCGGAACTCGAGTGGGAAGGATCAACGCCAACTGCGACGGCCCTGCTCAGCGGGGGCGCCGACTCAGCAGCGGGTGCTCTCCTGGCGGCGCTCGAGCTCGACAAGGGCTCGACTCTGCAGCTGGTCTCCCACTTCAGCGCCACCTCGATCTCCCCGTTCCAGAAAGACCTAGTTCAACGGCTCAGGAAGATCGCACCTGACATCACTCTCGTTCACCGGCAGGTCAACCTCAATAGGTCGGCGAAGCGGCTGGATGGCACGAACTTCCGGAGTGAGCCATCGAGCCGCTCTCGATCCTTGCTCTTCCTCGCGCTCGGGCTGGCAACGGCAGAACACTCTGGTCAACCGCTTCTCATTCCAGAGAACGGATTCGCCTCCCTGAACCCGCCCCTTGGCCCTGAGAGGCGGGGCTCGCTCTCAACCCACACCACGCATCCACGCTTCCTCACTGAACTACAGCAGGTACTCGTAAAGGTAGGAGCACACGGCCTCATCGAGAACCCGTTCCAGCGACTGACCAAGGGGGAGATGTTCGGCAAGATTGCTGAGAGGATTGGCAAAGCGGCCGCGTCGGAGTACCTGAGCGCCACGAACTCCTGCTCCCACACGGATGCGCGCTACAGCGGCGTTGCCGCCGGATCATCGTGCGGCGTCTGCTTCGGGTGCCTGGTTCGACGTGCGTCGTTTCGGGCGGCTGGCATCGACGACACGACCACGTACCTCTCTGACGACAAGACCGGCAAGTACGCGACCTTCGTCAGGCAGAAGTCGGTCGTCGAGGCGATGCGCGATTTTGCGGTTGAAGACCCCAAACCTCGCATGGTCATGAAGATGTCGCTGCCCAAGGGATACGCCCCCGGTGACGCTCTCGCGCTTTGCCGCAGCGGTGTCAGCGAGCTGAGGGCCTTCCTGTCATGAGTAGGGCGCTCCCTCCTCTGGACATGCACGCTCATGTCGCGCCCGACGTCGCTCCTCAAGCCTTGGAAGAGCTCGGCGCCGTCGTCTTCGCGGTGACGCGATCACTCGATGAGTACGAAGTGGCGCTGCGCCGCTCCGATGCCGTCACGGTCTGGGGTCTTGGCTGTCACCCCGGGTTGGCGACCGCTCAGGAGGATTACGACCAGGATCGGTTCGCGAAACTCCTCCAGAAGGCCGCTTTCGTCGGGGAGGTTGGGCTAGACGGATCCTCCGAGGTTCCGATCCGGCAGCAAGAAGACACGCTGACGTCGGTGTTCACGTCCATTGCCGCAACGCCACGCCTAACCTCTGTCCACAGCTACAGAGCAACCAAGCGCGTGCTTGATCTCATTGAGGATACGAAAGTCGAGGGGATCATCCTCCATTGGTGGCTCGGCTCAGAGACCGAGACAAGGCGAGCTGTCGAGTTGGGCTGCCTATTCTCGGTTAACAGCAGCATGGATGTCAGTGGGCTCAAGGAAGCAGGGGCGCCCCTGCGATCGCTTCTTCCAGAGACCGATCACCCAAGTGGGAATCGTCGTGGCGAGTCACCCCGACAGCCTGGGCACACGCTGGAAGTGGAGCGATCCGTGGCCTCAGTCTTTGACGTCTCGGAGGCGATAGTGCGCACGCAGTTCTGGGCGACCATCGCGAGGCAGACAACAGTGACGAATACGCTCACCTTGTTCCCGCCTGTGGTGCAAGCAATGATCCAGTATGCACAGTGGGAGTGATGGCGAGCGTTGACGCCAGTTTGTTGCAGAGCAGATTCTCCGCAACCTGTACTACTGCGGCATCGTCACTTACCGCGGTGTTGAGTACCCAGGCAGGCACGAGCCGCTCACTGACGCTGGGCTGTGACAGCGGGTGCACGATGCACTCACGGCAAGGCGGAATACGAGCACCCGCGACGTGCGCGCGTTTTACTTGAAAGGATTGCTCAAGTGTGGTGAGTGCGGGTCATCGATGATGTTCAATCAGACCCGGAACAACCGTGGCCGGTTGTACTTCATATTTCGTGTACCTTGGTCGACATAGCGGTTGGACGGATTGCACATTGAAGGCGCAGCAAGTACCCCTGGTCGAGCATGGAGTGCAGGATCTCATCGGGCGGGTGAGCCTCACACCGCAGGCGCGGCAGAATGCCGAGACGAGGCTCCTTGCTAAGGCCGAGACGGGCCTACAGGGTGCAGTCACTGAACGTGCGGAACTGCAGGAGCGGAAGCAGGAACTGCGTGGTGAGCAGAAGCGTGTGCTCCGTGTCTTATTGCGTCGGCGCGATCACCACCGACTTGCTGAAGCGCGAGCAGGACAGCATCCGTCGGGAACTCCTCGACTTTGCGCTACAAGTTCGCTATCTTCGCGCAGCAGAACCGGCACATGGCCCCACAGATCATGGAAGTGTTGGGCTGTCTCGAGAACGTTGACCACTGTTTCGACAATGGCACCGAAAACGAGAAACGGGCGCTCTGCCGGACCCTCTTCGACAAGATTGAGGCCCAGGCCGACGCCACGGTCAGCGGAGGTCTTTACGCTCCGTTCGTAGGCGCCTGTCGACTATGTACGAGGCTGAGCTCATCGGATCCGGATCTCCGGGAACCCCAGATCCGGCCGCGCTGAGATGCCCCCGCCGATGACGCGGGCTCAGGGCCTGTCGGGCGGGTGGCTCACGTCCGCTGGGGTGTCTCCACTGCCAGTTTTGCCGCTCCAGTAACCGCTACTGGGAGTCGGAGTCCTCAGGGGGACGGGCGTGCTCTGACGCATAAGTTCGCGCCGAACGTACTAGTCGCGACTGTCAAGCACTAAGACGTGCGATGCATATAGAGATATTTTTCACTGCACGGAGCCGTATAGCAACTGTATGCTCTCGCTGCCGGGGTTAATATAATTGCGAGACGATCAGGGATTTATAGAACCTATCTGCACAGAAGCGGTCGTATAAACAATTAGAATCTCATTATCTGCTTAAACAGCCGCAAATATTTCTTCTAAACTGGACTCGCTTTCCGCATGTTTCTGCTGTAGTTTCCTCTACAGGAATGAAAGGAGGCCAAACAGTGGCTGAAGAGGTAAATCAGGAGGGAGCAGATGCTCGTCGATTGCGTTCACGCAACGGCGTGCCTCGCATCTCACTCGAATCCATCGAGGCATCTGTCAAGGCGATCTGGGTTGCCGCGCGCCGCACGGAAGCCGCGCCTGTAACGATCGCGCGTGCGATCACGGGCAAGTCGGACGCGAAGGCGAGTGGTGGCGCGTGGAATAAGCGCATCGCTGCGTTGCGTGGGTACAACGTCATCGAGCGGTCCAGCTACAAACTGACAGAGATCGGCCTGGCGATCGCAAACACCGCGGATCTCGAGATGCGCGCACGTGGACTTCGGGACGCTGTCCTCAGCGTCCCGGCGTACCGCAAGTTCCTGGAGCGTGCGAACGGTGAGGAACTGCCTGCGCTGGCGCTGCTCGCGAGCGAAATCGAGTTCGAGTACGAGCTGTCGAACACAGACGCCCTCAGTGCTGCGCGCGTGTTCGTCGAGAGTGTGACTTACGCAGGACTCGTGGACGAATCAGGCAAGGTGTCGCTCGCAGGGATGGTAGTCACGCCGCTGCCCGACGAAGGAGGGAGGGAGGAAAGCGAGGCTCCCATGTTGGAGCCCGCAGTCGGCGAGGCTAACGTCAGCCCCACTCCGGGTGCTCGGATCGCTCCTGCACCGTCCGCTACCCCGGAGGTTGTCACCCGCGAGGCGACACCGCATGTGACGCTGGCGGTTCCGGCTGGAGTGTCGGCTCCAGTCTCGATTAAGGTCAGGATTGACATGACCGAGTGGGCGGCGGACGACGCTGTGAAGGTGCTCAAGGTTCTCGGCTATAGGGAAGACGTCAGTGAGTCCGACTGACGACGGCCTGCTGATCTTCCGAGTCAGCCACGCACAGCTGCTCGACGGCATACGGAGCTTCGGCGTTGGCGACCTCGACGCGGTGCCGGCCGACGTCCAACGGACGTTCGAACTGATCGGCCTGGTCGAGGCGAACGGAGGTGGTGGGTCGCTCAGGTTCACCACCTCCGGGCTGGCCCTGTACAGGGCTGCATGGGTTCAGCACGACGAGCCGGCGACCAGGCGTCTACTCGGACAGGCGCTTCGCGCGCTGCTGCCCATCCAGGTGCTCGGTCAAGAGCTCGGGAACACCGACCCGATTCCCGAATCGGGTGCGATCCACCTGCTCGCACTTCACCGCGTAGTGCCGTCGACGTTCACTGCTGACAACGCTCGCCTCGCGTTCCGCTGGTTGAACGACCTCGGCGTCGTCGTGTACTCACGTCAGAAGAAGACCGTCCGTTTCGTCCCCGACGACCCGGGTGCAGCGAAGGCAGGCGAGGTCGGATCATTGGCGGCGATGATCTCTCCCAGAACCCCGTACTCCAACATCGTCCGCCTACGTCGTGTGCTTCGCACCCAGAGCGGAGTTGTGACGTGGGCCGACCCTCACTTCGGTGCGCGTGCACTCGAGGAACTCGCCGACGAGCTCGACCTGACGAGGGTCACCGAGCTGCGCATCATTTCCGGCGACGCCACGAATGTTCTGTCCCCGCGCAGCTTCAGAGACTTCCAGCGGTTCGAGCAGGAGATGTCGAACAAGGGGATCAGTGTGGCGTGGCGGGTCGACACCGCACGAGATTGGCACGATCGGTTCCTCGTCGACGCCAATGGGTCGTTCAACATGCCGCCGGTGAACAACCTGTTCAAGAACGAATACTCGGAGATCCTCCCGAGCGATTCGAAGCCGCCGGTCGATGATTGGTGGGCACGTTCCTCCCCCCGTTTGGCTTAGACAAGCGGAGTCCGACCCCTGCTATGCATCTAGACCCGCAGCTTGGGGTTGCAACGAAGGTCACGTTACTTGCCAAGGCTTCGCTCACGGTCTCGAATGTTGTGGTTGACCCAGGTTTGCTGTGTGCGTGAACTGCTCCGTTGTCGGGACGGCGCCGCGCTGGAGTTCATGCGGATCGCGTAGTCGAACTCCTGACTGGAGTAGTGCGTTTCTGACCGTGTTCGCTGTCATACCGAAGTGTTGTCCGATAGAGGCCAAACTATACCCTTCCCTGTAGAGGACGACGCTTGGCTCCACTTCGGATGTGCGGAGACCCTCGACTCGCGCGGGGACGTTTCGGCGTCGTAGATGCTCGGTGACCGTGGTGCGGTGGACCCCGCACCGTGCCGCGAGCGTGCTGACCAGATCACCACCCTAGTACTCGCGAACGAACTGCGAGACCTGGTCTTCACCGAGCCAAGTGACAGCCTTCTCAATTGCGTGCACAGTTTGGCCACGAAGGTCCGAGTGAGCGCTGATTTGCTCGATCTTGGCGGTACAGAGCTTCCCTTCCTTCCGCAGTTTTATAAGAGTTTTCAACGTGCGCGGCGGGTGGCAAGGCCTTTCGGTTCCGACCACCCAAAGTGTCTTACTGGAACACGCGACATGGCTTGACGAGTCGTGTTTGCGTTCCGTCCCCTCTCCTTACGTCTGGCTCGCTCTCCCGTACGATGGTGGCGAACGGCGAGGTTTGCTCGGATGCGTCGGAATGAGAGATGTCGCCGATTCTTGAACGCCACCAGCTGGGAGGTTTTCGATGGAGAAGCTCACCGACTCGGTTGACGACTGGTTGACGCTCAACGACGACGCTGAAGGCACACTCGCCGTGCTCGATGATGCGATCACCTCCGCTATGCCCGATCAGGAGCGGGCGCTGTGGGTCGGAACATTCTGGGGCGGCACGCACCAGGAGATCATCGGCTATGGGGCGATCCGACAGAAGCAGTCCGGTGGCAGGCAGGTCGATTGGTTCCAGATCGGCATCGCCAGGCAGAAGGATCACTTCAGCATCTATGTGAGCGCCGTGGATGACGGGCAATACCTCGCGAAGCGCTATGCAGCCGAGCTGGGAAAGGTCAAGACCGGGGCGGCGAACATCACCTTCAAACGCCTCGGCGATCTCGACTTCGACGGGTTGCGCCGACTCATCCAGCATGCCGCGGCGCTGTTGACTGATGAGGGCGTAGCGTAGAAGTGCAACGATTCAGCGCGCGGAGCCCGCGGTCCGCACCTGCGACGAGTGCAGCCGCGCGAGGCCCGCGCCGAGCCCGGCGGCGAGCACGATCGCGATGAGCCAGAGGATGGCGTGGCCGATCCACATCCCCGTGACGAAGATGTCGAGTGCGACCTCGGCCTGCCCAACGCGGGCGAGCGGCGGATCGGCGTCGAGCGGGAATCTGCCGCGCAGCTCCATCCAGGCCGCCCCCTCGAAGGCGAGCACCGTTGAGACCGCGATGAGGCATGCGACACCGCCGATGAGACCGGCGCGGGCTCCGACGGCGAAGCTGCGGGCGAGGGCGGCGGCGGCCAGGGCGAGCATCGCCAGGAGGAGTGCGGGGATCGGCACAGTCGTCGTCACGACCCCGACCGCCGAGGGGTCGCCGAGCTGGTGCCTCGAAGTGAGCATGGTCAGCGCAGCGACGAGGATCCCGATGAGTGCTGCGACGACGAGCTGACCTCCCACGCTCGTGAGGGCTGTCACCCGCAGGCCGCCCGCCGCGAAGCGTCGACGCTCGCCGGTGTTCTCGATCGCGCTCAGCTCGGCCCGCATCGCACGCCCCCACTCCCGCTGGCTCGCGGGCAGCCCGAGGGTCGCGAAGTCGAGCACGCGCGCGGCCGCATCGCGCCCGCTCATGCGATCGCCCACCCGGGTGCGCTCGTGCGCGACGACGGGGTCGCGCGCACCGGCCGCGGCCGCGCCAACCGCACCGCAGCGCTCGCCGCAGTGCCAGGCTCGATGGCCCGTGCCGCCTCCGCGCCCGCGGGCGAGAGCCGGTAGAGATGGCGGGGCGGTCTGCCCTGCGGCGGGTCGGCCTCCCACATCGCCTCGAGCTGGCCGCGCTCGCGCAGGCGGATGAGGATCGGGTAGAGCGTGCCGGCCGAGATGCCCAGCCGCGCGCTCAGATCATAGCCGTGCGACCACCCGTCGCCGCGCTGTGCGAGGTCGTGCAGCACGGCGACGGTTTGCGGGGAGGGACGTCTCGACCGGGCCATGCACTCATTCTCTACCTATATAGAGTTAGTGTCCAGTACCCGCACGCCTTTCGAGAAGAGGCCCGAGACGGCAACTTTGCGTAGCATTTGGTGTTCTATTTCGCCGTCGAAAGGCACCAAACGCTACGCAAAGTTTGGCGTCGCGGGAGGTGGCGCGGACGGTGGCGCGGACGCCGGCGCGGGAGGTGGCGCGGAACGCGGAGCGCACCCCTAGACGCACCCCTGCTCCCTGTGTATAGTCCGGATCATGGAAGATCGCACCCGCTCTGAGTCCCTGACCATCAACGCTTCGCCGTTGGCCGTCTACACCCTCGTCTCCGACGTCACCCGCATGGGCGAGTGGAGCCCCGTCTGCAAGGCGTGCTGGTGGGACGACGACACCCGCGGCGAGGGTGCATGGTTCACCGGTCGCAACGAGGTCGGCGACCGCAGCTGGGAGACCCGCTCGATGGTCGTCGTCGATGCGCCCGGCGAGGAGTTCGCCTTCACCGTCGGCGGCGATCGCACCCGCTGGGGGTACACCTTCCAGGCGGTCGAGGGCGGCACGCTCGTGACCGAGTCGTGGAACTTCCTGCAGGCCGCCGTCGACGACTACACCGAGCGCTTCGGCGATGAGACCGAGTCGGTGATCGGTCAGCGTGCGGAGAGCGCGACCAACGGCATGCGCGAGACGCTCGCGGCGATCAAGCAGGTCGCCGAGGCGCTCTAAGGCCTCCGCGCGAGCCGACCCGACCCGACCCGACGCGAACCCACGCCGGCGGATGGGAGCAGTGCCATCATGAACGCAGACGATGCGCTGATGGCGTGGCTGCTCGACTCCGATCCGGCGCTGCGCTGGCAGGTCGAGCGCGATCTGCTCGGTGCGCCCGAGTCCGTGTGGGCGCAGACCCGCGCGCGGGTCGTGAGCGAGGGCTTCGGGGCCGATCTGCTCGCGCGCCAAGGCGCCGACGGGCAGTGGGAGGGCGGTGCGTTCGTCCCCGCCGGCTGGGATTGGAGCGCGGGCGAACCGCATCCGTGGACGGCGACGACCCCGGTGCTCAACGACCTCCGCGAGTGGGGCGTGCCCGCAGCGGCGCTCGCCGGCACCGCCGAGAAGCTCGTCGCCGCGCGGTGGGAATGGAAGGGTCTGCCGTTCTGGGGCGGCGAGGTCGACTGCTGCATCAACTCGTGGACCCTGTCGAACGGGCTCTGGCTCGGCGCCGATGTCGACGGCATCGTCGACTGGTTCATCGAGCACGAGCTCGACGACGGGGGCTGGAACTGCGAGTGGGTCAATGGCGCGACGGTCTCGTCGTTCCACTCCACGCTCAACGCGCTCATCGGCCTCCTCGACTACCGGCTCGCAACCGGCGACGCCGCACGGGTCGCCGAGGCGCGCAGCCGCGGCGAGGAGTATCTGCTGCGCCGCGAGCTCTTCACGCGCCTCTCGACGGGCGAGCCGTTCGACGAGCGGGCCATGAGCCTCGCCTACCCGCGGCGCTGGTTCTACAACGTGCTCGCGGCCGCCGACTACTTCCGCGCGGCGAGCCTCGCGGGCGGCACGGCGCCCGACCCGCGCATGGAGCGCGCGATCGAACTCATCCGGGCGGGTCGGCAACCCGACGGCGCGTGGCTGCAGGGCCACGTGGTTCCCGGCGGGGTGTGGATCCGGACCGACGTCGCGGCGGGCGAACCGTCGAAGTGGGTCACGCTGCAGGCGGCGCGCGTGCTCGCGTGGTGGGATTCGGCGCGCGCCTGATCCACCCGCCCTAACCGCGCGCGAGCGTGCCGAGCTTCGCGCCGGCGGCATCCGTCAGCGAGAGCAGGTCGCCCGAGACCGAGCCTCCGGCCGCCTTGCTCAGCCAGGTGTCGACGCCCTCGCAGAACATCTCGGTCGTGCCCATCTCGCGGAACTCGATCGCGTCGCCCGAGACCCTCCACGTGCCGAAGAGATGGTTGCAGCCGTCGTTCCCGCTGAACTCGCCGTTCTTCTCGAGCACGAGATGCGGGGTGCCCGGAGCCTCCTCGCCCCAGGTGCCGACGGCCGGCGAGTTCGCCGTGGTGCACCCCGCGAGGCCCGCGGCGAGGCCGAGCGCGAGAGCGGCGCACGCGAGCAGCGGTGCGGCACGGAGCGCGCGATTGCGGGGTGTGGATCTCGGCATGCTCGCCTCCTCGGTATTGTGTTCATGCTAGGCCTCGCTCCGAGGCCCCGACCATGCCAGCCGGCTGAGAAAGCGCCAGATGATCCCCGAGACGCTCAAGGCGACCCGCCGCCGCGTGCACCCCGCGTGGTGGATCGCCGCCGTGACCTTCCTCGCGCTGTTCGCCGCGTCGGGGTTCCGCGGAGCGCCGGGCGCGCTCATGATGCCGCTGAACACCGAGTTCGGCTGGTCGATGAGCGTCATGTCGCTCGCGGTGAGCGTGAACCTCATCCTCTACGGTCTCGTGGCACCCTTCGCGGCGGCGCTCATGGACCGCTTCGGCCTGCGCCGCGTGGTGTCGGCGGCCCTCACCCTCGTCGCGCTCGGCGCGGCGGCCAGCGTGTTCATGACGGCGTCGTGGCAGCTGCTCGTGTTCTGGGGCCTGCTCATCGGCGGCGGCACGGGGTCGATGGCGCTCGTGCTCGCCGCGACAGTGGCCGACCGCTGGTTCGTGAAGCGCCGCGGGCTCGTCATGGGCGCGCTCACCGCCGGTCAGGCCGCCGGCCAGCTCGTCATCCTCCCGCCGGTCGCGGCCATCGCCGAGACCATCGGGTGGCGGCCCGCCTCGCTCATCATCGGCGGGGTCGCGCTCGCGGTGATCCCGCTCGCCGCCTGGGTGCTCCGCGACTATCCGGCGGAACGAGGCGCCGTTCCGTACGGGGCGGATCCCGCGAGCTACATCGCGCCCGAGCGCCCGCACGGCGGGGCGATGCGCCGCGCGATCGAGGGGCTCGTCTTCGCGTCGAAGCAGCGCGCCTTCTGGGCGCTCGCCGTCGCGTTCGCGGTGTGCGGCGCGACGACGAACGGGCTTATCGGGATCCACTTCATCCCCTCCGCGCATGACCACGGCATGCCCGCCGTCACGGCCGCGGGGCTGCTCGCCGCGGTCGGCGTGCTCGACATCGTCGGTACGATCGCCTCGGGCTGGCTCACCGACCGCTTCGACCCGCGCAAGCTTCTCGCGATCTACTACACCTTCCGCGGCGTGAGCCTCATGCTGCTGCCGTGGCTGCTCTCCGACACGGTGCACGTGAGCATGATCCTCTTCATCGTCATCTACGGGCTCGACTGGGTCGCGACCGTGCCGCCCACCGTGGCGCTGTGCCGCTCGATCTTCGGCGAGCGCGGCACGATCGTGTTCGGCTGGGTCTTCGCCTCGCACCAGATCGGGGCCGCGATCGCGGCGTTCGGCGGCGGCGTGATCCGCGACGTGTTCGGCGAGTACACCTACGCCTGGTGGGCCGGCGCCGCGATCTGCGCGGTCGCCGCGGTGCTGTCGATGCTCACGAGGCAGCGGCCCGTCGAACAGCAGACCGTCCGCTGATACGCGGCCCCGTCTATCGCCCGAAACGCCGACTCGTGGGCACCAGCGCGGCGAGCGCCGGGCCGGCTGCGCAGGCGATCGCGCACACGATGAGCACCGGCTGCATGCCGAACGCGTCGATCGCGGGCGCGATGAACGCCAGCCCGACCGGCGCGAGCCCGTACGAGACGAGGAAGTCGAACGACGACACCCGCGACAGCAGCTCCGGCTTCACCTCGCGCTGGGCCGCGGTGAACCACGGCACGTTGAAGAACTCGATGCCGATGCCGGCGAGGAGATACGCGGCGATGACGAGGGGCGGTGAAGCGGTGAGCAGCGCGAGGGGCGCGAGGGCGTAGCTCGCGAGTGCGGCGAGCGCGATCCACCCCTCGGATCGCAGCGGCAGACGCGCGATGGCGACTCCGCCGAGGAGTGCGCCCACCGTGTACGCGGTCACGGCGGCGGCGAGCAGCACCCCTGAGCCCTCGTCGCGGCTCACCATCGGCAGCGCGACGGCGGTGACCGAGTACCCGGTCATGATGACGACGGCGAGTGCGCCGAGGCCGCCGAGGAACCACGGGTGTCGGCGCGCCTCGCGCAGGCCCTCGACGAGTTCGGGGAGGAATCCGCTTCCGGCCTCGCGGAGCTCGTCTCGCTTCGGCCGCGCGGGAACCAGCGCCGCGAGCGCCCACAGCGCCCCGGTGACGAGCACGAGCGGGGTGGATCCGACGAGGCCGCTGGCGAGCCCCGCCGCTGCAGGCCCCACCAGCACGCAGGTGCGAACGGCGACCGAGATCGCCGCGTTCGCCTCCTGGCGCTGCGTGGGTTCGACGGTGAGCGGCACGAGCGCCTGGAAGGCCGGGCGGCATGCGCCCTGACCGGCTCCGACGGTGAGGGCGCTCGCGACGAGCACCGCGGTCGACTGCCCGAGCGACCAGGCGAGCGGTGCGGTGCCGGCGGCCGCGAGCAGCCCCGAGACCCGCACGACGACGATCGGGGAATGGCGATCCGCGAGCACGCCCGCGACGGGGAGCACGACGAGGAAGCCGATCGTGCGCGCGGCGAGTGCGATCCCGAGATCCACCGCGGTGAGGTCTCCCGAGATGATCGCGAGACCGAGGATGAACGGCAGCGCCCAGGTGGCGAGCCCCGAGGCGGTGGTGCCGGCCCACAACCTGAGGAAGCCGGGGTCGCGGATCACCGAGCGGTGGCCGGACACGGCTCTCCGTCCGCTCGAGTGCGCGCAGCCATGCGCTCATCCTAATTGAGAATGAGTATCAGCAGTGATGCATCGCCTCGAGGTCTTGGACCGCTCAGGTCAGAGCCTCAGCCCTGCTCGGCGCTGTCCTGGAACGCGCCCTTCGGCACGAAGCAGAGCAGCACGGCGGCGAGGAGCCCCGTGACGCCGCAGATGATCCACACCGTGAAGTAGCCCGACAGCGACCCCGCGGTCGCCTCGTCCGGAATCGGCCCGCCCGAGACCGCGTTCAGCAGGGCGATCCCGAACACCGCCGACGCGATCGCGCCGCCGACCGTCTTCACCGAGTTCGTGAGTCCGGTCGCGACGCCGGTCTGAGTGGCGGGTGCGGCAGCGGCGGCAGCGGCGGGAAGCGCGGCGACGAGGGCGCCCGAGCCCAGCCCCGCGATGATCATGTTCGTGACGAGCTGCGTGTAGGTGTCGTGGAACGGGAGGAACATGAGGTACCCGATGCCGACGAGGCACGCGGCGACGATGAGGGTGACGCGCGGAGTGATCCACTGCCTCACCTTCGGGAAGAGCAGCGCGCCCGTGATCATGCCGATGAGATACAGGCCGATGATGAGCGAGGTCTGGAACCCGGAGGTGCCGAGACCGTAGCCGTACACCTCGGGATCGGTGCGGGCGAAGGTCGAGAGCGGGGCCTGCGCGCCGAGCACGCTCACGCCGAAGAGACCGGCGGTGAGGAACACGGGCGCGAGCGACGGCGAGCGGAACATGCGCACGTCGATGAGTGGATCGGGGTGCCTGAGCTCGACGAGCACGAACGGCACGAGCATCACGAGGCCGAGCAGCGTCACCGCCCACGCGCCCGGGTCGAGGGCGCCGTTCAGGCGCATGAGGCTCAGACCGCCGGTGAAGGCGATGAGCGCGAACGACAGGATCGTGAGGCCGCCGATGTCGAGCTTGCCGCCGGTCTGCTGCGGCGACTCCTTCACGCCGAAGCTGATGACGAAGTAGCAGGCGACCACGAGGAGGGCGGGGACGAGGAGCACGATCCACAGGGGCAGCGAGTCGATGAGGAGGCCTCCGGCCAGCGCGCCCGAGATGGCGCCGATCTCGAGCGCGGCGACGAGCATGCCGGCCGAGCGCGCGGTGAGGAGCGAGGCGCCCTCGGTGCCGCGCGTGCGCGACCAGATGATCGCGATCTCGAGCGGGAGCCAGATCACGTAGAAGCCCTGCAGTGTCCACGCGACGAGGAACAGCGCGAACGAGTTCGCGAAGGGGAGCGCGAGCGAGGCGGCCGCGGTGAGCGCGGTCGACCACAGCAGCATGCGCTTGTGGCCGAACATGTCGCCGAGCTTCGCGAAGGCCGGCACGACGAGCGCGGAGAGCATGAGCTGCGTGCCCTCGAACCAGTTCACATCGGCGTCGTGAATGCCGAGGTGCCGCGCGATGTCGGTGAGCATCGGCGTGTAATAGCCCTGGAGCACGCCGCTCGTGAACTCGACGAAGGCGAGGAAGCCGACGACGCTCGCGAGCGCGCCGAGCCTGATCTTGGTCTTCTGCGGTTTCGCGGTCCGCGTCGCTGCGGTGCCGCCGGTGCTCTCGCTCATGCGGGAAGCCTTTCGATGAGGGTCCGGTAGAACAGTTCGCCGCGTTCGAGCTCCGCGATCTCGACCTTCTCGTCGACGCCGTGGATCGTGGCGCGGAGCTCGGCCGCGACGTTCATCGGGGTGAAGCGGTACACGTTCGGCCAGTAGCGGTGGAAGTAGCGGCCGTCGGTCGCGGCCATCGCGACGTACGGGATGGTGAGCGCGTCGGGGTGCGAGACGCCCACCGCCTCGGCGATGAGCGCGAACTGGGGGCAGTCGACGGGAGACTCGGGCGAGGCATCGTTGCCCTCGAGCACCTCGACCTGCACGAGTGGATCGGCGATGCGCCGCCGCACGCGCTGCGCCGCGCCCGACACCGTCTCGCCGAGCGCGAGGCGCAGGTTCACGGTCGCGCTCGCCTGCGAGGGGAGCACGTTGTTCGCGACGCCGCCGTCGAGCATCGTGGGGGCGATGGTGGTGCGCACCATGGCGGCGGCCTCGCCGCCGAGCAGCGCGAAGGCGCGGGCGTTGAGCCATGGGACGGCGGCGAGCAGCCTGTACAGCGGGCGGCCGACGCCGGTAGCGCGCCCGGCGAGCATGGCGAGCATGCGCGAGATCGCCTTCGGAGTGCGCGCCGGGAACGTCGTGGGGGTGAGCCGCGACACCGCCCGCGAGATGCGTCCGACCGCGGTGAGCGGCGGCGGCACCGAGGCGTGGCCGGCGTCGCCGCGGGCCGTGAGGCGCACGGTCGCGATGCCCTTCTCGCCGACGCCGACGGCCGCCGCGCGCCCGCTGAGGAAGGGGAAGGGCGCGTCGGTGACGCCGCCGCCCTCGTCGATGACGATCCACGGGTGCATGCCGCGCCGCTTGAGCTCGTCGGAGATGTCGCGGGCCGAGTCGCCGAAGCTCTCCTCGTTGCCGCCGAACGAGAGCAGCACGTCGCGGGCGGGCGCGAAGCCCTCTGCGAGCAGACCCTCGACGGCCTCGAGGATCGTGAGCAGCTGCCCCTTGTCGTCGAGGGTGCCGCGACCGTAGACGAAGCCGCCCTCGATGCGCCCCTCGAAGGGCGGATACGTCCAGGCGTCGCTCTCGTCGACGGGCACGACGTCGTAGTGCGCCATGAGCACGGCCGGCCGGCTCGCGCGGCGCTCGCCGCCGGCTGCACCGCCGCTCGCCTCACCCCGCGCAGCCCAGCGGTAGAGGAGGCCCCAGTCGCCGATCCGCTCGAGCTCGAGCTCGGCGTGCACGCGCGGGTAGAGCTCGGCGATGAGCGCGATGAACGCCTCGAACGGTTCGGCTCCGCGCTCCTCGATCTCGGCCGAGACCGTAGGCAGCTGGATCATGCGCGACAGGCGCTCGGCCGCGGTGCCGCGCGCCGCCTGCGCGCCCTTGCGCGGTGCTCGTGGGGTCATGCTGTCAGCGTAGCCCCGACCGCGCGAATGGCGGCGAGAATCCCCGAAATCCGCCGCGAACGGCGGTATCGCGCATTCCGAGCCGGTGTGACCATGGGAGCAGGTCCTGGCGCGAGTACGCACAGGCATCACGGAACGAAGGAGTTCTCAATGAGCAGCACGATCCACCCCCTCCCGTTCGACCCCGAGCTCGATGCGATTCTCGCGCTCGTCGCCGATCAGATGCCGCGCCGCGTGCCCCGGGAGGCCATCCCGGCGATGCGCGAGGGGGCGCCCGCCGAGCCGTCGCGGCAGCAGCTCGTCGAGCTCGGACTCGAGTGTCGGGACATCACGATTCCCGGCTACGAGGGGGCTGAGCTCATCGCGACCGTCATCTCGACCCCGGGCGAGAAGCACGGCCGTCCAGGCATCTACCACACGCACGGCGGCGGCATGATCCTCGGAACGCGGTTCATGGGCGTCGCCGAGTTCGCGGTGGACTGGGTGCTCGCGCACGATGCCGTCATGGTGACGGTCGAGTACCGGCTCGCGCCCGAGTACCCCGACCCCTACCCCGTCGAGGACTGCTACGCGGGCCTCGTGTGGATGGCCGAGCACGCCGAAGAGCTCGGTATCGACCCCGACCGCCTCCTCATCGCGGGCGGCAGCGCAGGCGGCGGGCTCGCCGCCGGGGTCGCCCTGATCGCTCGCGATCGCAAGGGCCCGAACCTCATCGGCCAGCTGCTCGTGTGCCCGATGATCGACGACCGCAACGAGACGACTTCCGCGCAGCAGGTCTCCGGCATCGGCGTGTGGGATCGCGAGACCAACGTCATGGCCTGGGAGTGCCTGCTCGGCGACCAGGTGGGCACGGATTCCGTATCGATCTACGCGGCTCCTGCGCGGGCCACCGATCTCGTGGGCCTCCCGCCCGCGTTCATCGATGCGGGTTCCGTCGAGGTGTTCCGCGACGAGGCGGTCGCCTATGCGTCGAAGCTCTGGGCCGCCGGCGTGCAGGCGGAGCTGCACGTGTGGCCGGGAGGCTTCCACGGCTTCGACGGGCTCGCCCCGCACGCGGCGGTGAGCCAGGCCGCGCGTGCCGCGCGCAGTGCGTGGGTCGCGCGCACGATCGGGGAGTAGGCGCCCCGCGCCTAGGCGGATCGGCCGGGTAGGCTTGGCGTCACAGTCGAGGGAGCGCACATGAGGGAACTCGTCGGCAAACTCTCCGCCTTGGACCCCGAGGCGAGCGAGACGTTGAAGGTCGTCTCCTTCTTCGACGCGCTCACGACTAACCGGGTCGGTCTCGCGGGCCTGCTGCGCAGTGCGGCGGTGCTCGCCGACGCAGTGGCAGGGGCGGAGCGCGAGGGGAGGGTCTCGCGCTTCGACCCCGCGGGTCTCCGTCTGCCCGATGTCGCACCTCGGCCCGATGCGGGGTACCCGCGACGCGCATTCGGCGAGGGCGCGGTGTGGATCGAGCGCGAGGGTGCTCCCCACGCGAATGACGAGATGATTCTCGAGCGCCTGGCCTTCGCCGTCGGCCTGCTCGATGCGCAGAACGGAACACCGGGCGGCCTCTCGGTCGCACTCGACGCCTCCCGTTCCATCGAGGATCGGATCGCGGCGCTGTCGCGCCTGCGCATCATGCCCGACGCGAGGGTGCGGATCGTGGCGACGGCCGCCGGCGACGCGCATGTCGGGAGCACGACGACAGTCATGCCGACGCGTTACGGACTGCTGCAGGCCACGCTCGACGTCGACGGCTCGGTCGAGTCGATCCCTCCCGCGGGTCTCGGCCCCTGGGTGCGCGCCGATGACGCGCCCGAGTCCTGGGAGGGCGCCGTCATCGCGTACCGTCTGCATACGCCCTCGACACCCGTCGTCGACGCACACGAGCTCGGCGCGATGCTCGCGCTCATCCGCGGGTACGACGCGACCGAGCCGCACTCCGACGTGCGCGCGCTCGAGGCTCTCGACCGGCGCACCTCCGAGACGCTTCGCGCCCTCGTCGAGAGCGAGAGCATTCGCAGCGCCGCAGCCGAGCTCGCGATGCACCACTCGACCCTGCAGGCCAAGCACGAGGCGCTCACGGAGCTCCTCGGCTACGATCCGCGCACGGTCAACGGGCGCATGCGTTACATCGCCGCCGAGATGCTGCGACGCCTCGCCTAGGCTCAGGAGTCGTTCTTCGCCATCTGCGCGGCGCGCTCCTCGGCGTGGAAGGCCCACGGCTCCTCGGGCAGCACCTCGCCGGTCTCGAGCAGCGTCTTGAGGTTCGCGAGCACGGCCGGCCAGCCCTGGCCGATGGCGCGGTACTCGTCGATGCTCGCGAGCGAGGTGTGCGTGACGGTGAGCTTCACGATCCCGCGGCCCTGCTCGATGTCGAAGGCCGCGACGCTCGGCTCGAAGGTCGGGTCGTCGAAGCGCGCCGGGTCGTCGAAGCCGAACACGAGCCGCCGCGGCGGGTCGCACTCGAGCACCCGGCCCGAGGCGTCGGCGATGCCCGAGCCGTCGGTGCGGACGTGATCCACCCGGCTCCCGATCGCCCAGTCCGAGACCTGCGCGTGCCCCCAGAACCGCGCGGTGAGATCTGCGTCGGTGAGCGCGTGCCAGACCTCCTCGGGGGTGGCGCGGATGTAGGTCGTGTAGACGTAGTCGGGCACGGCGGCCGCGTGTTCGGCAGTGGATCCCATGGTCTGCTCCTTCGCATGATGCGCGTCTTCGGCGAGGCGCGCGATCTCCTCGAGGCCCGCGAGGCGCGGCTCCTCGAACTTCCAGATCCAGCGGCGCTGGAGTCGGTGGATCGGCACGGGGTTGAGGTAGTGCAGCTTGCGGCGCCCGTCGCGCACGGTCGACACGAGGTTCGCGGCCTCGAGCAGCCGCAGGTGCTGGCTCACCGACTGGCGGCGCATGTCGAGGTGCTCGGTGAGCTCGCCGAGCGTGAGCCCGGCCCGCTCGTGGAGCGCGTCGAGCAGTAGCCGCCGCCCCGGGTCGGCGAGCGCCCTGAACACCGCGTCCGAATCCATGCTCACCATTATGCAGGCAATTACCTGCCTATCGCAAGGACCCGCAGATACTGCGATTGCGCCTCGCCTCGCCCCGCGCGGCATGACGCGCTTCGCGCCTCGCCCCTCCGCGCAGCGCGGCGTGCGAGCTGCGATACGCTGGAGATGCGCGAGTTCATCAGATGAACTAAGCTTAGGTTGGCCTTTCCAAGATCAGATGATTAGGCCGATCGTTTGCATTCTCCTCGAGGTAGTTCACACCCATGCTCCGTCGCGCCCTCCCGCTCGCCCTCATCGCCGCGCTCCTCTTCTCGGGATGCTCGATGCTGCCGGGCGCCAACGGCGATGACGCGAGCGGCGAGAGCGGCCCGCGCGTGCCCCTCTCCGAGCTCGAGACCCTGTCGAATCCGCGGGGCTACCTCGGCGAGTCGACCGCGACGCTCGCGAACGCCTCCATCGTGCCCATCGCCGAGAACCCGAAGCCGAAGCTGCCCGTCACCGTCACCGACGCCCAGGGCACGAAGGTGAAGATCACCGACGCGAGCCGCATCCTCACCATCGACATCTACGGCACCCTCTCGGCGACGGTGTTCGGCCTCGGCCTCGGAGAGAACGTCGTCGGCCGCGACACCTCGACGAGCTTCCCGGGCGCATCCGATCTTCCGCTCGTCACCCAGAACGGCCACCAGCTCAACGCCGAGGCGATCCTCGAGCTCTCCCCGACCGTCATCCTCACCGACACCTCGGTCGGTCCGTGGGACGTGATTCTCCAGATGCGCGAGATCGGCATCCCGGTGTTCGTCACCGACTCCCACCGCGACATGGACAACGTCGACGACATCATCATGCAGGTCGCCGGCGCGCTCGGGGTCGAGGAGGAGGGCCGGGCCCTCGCGAGCCGCGTGCAGGGCGACATCGACGCGAAGGTCGCCGAGATCGCCGCCATCGCCCCCGAGGACAGGACCGACCGCGTGCGCATGATGTTCCTCTACGTGCGCGGCACGGCGGGCATCTACTACATGTTCGGCGAGGGATCGGGCGCCGACTCCCTCATCCAGGCGCTCGGGGGCGTCGACGTCGCCACCGAGGTCGGGTGGAAGGGCATGCGCCCGGTGAACGCCGAGGCGCTCGTCGAGATGGCCCCCGACCTCCTCATCATGATGACGAAGGGTCTCGACTCCGTCGACGGCGTCGACGGCCTGCTGCAGCGGGTCCCGGCGGTCGCGAACACGCCGGCGGGCATCAACCGGCGCATCGTCGACATGAGCGACTACGTCGTGCTCAGCTTCGGCCCGCGCACCCCCGACGTGCTCGACGCGCTCGCGCGGGCGATCTACGCGCCGGGAGAGACGCGATGAGCGCGGTGCGGACGGGAGCGAGGCCCGAGCAGCAGACGGGTCGGCAGGCGGGGGGTGGATCGAGCCCGATCCACCCCGCCCTGCACGACGCCCGCGCCCGCGAGCTGCCGCGCCGCAATCCGCTGCGCACGACGATCGTCATCGTGACGCTGCTCGTGGCGCTCGTCTTCTCGGTGCTCATCTCGGCGGGCGTCGGCCAGCTGTCGCTCTCGCCGGGCGAGGTGCTGCACACGCTCACCCGCCCGCTCGGCTTCGCGATCGGCGCCGAGCCCGCGCACCAGCACGCCGAGAACGCGGTGTGGACGATCCGCCTCCCGCGCCTCGTCATGGCCCTCGCGGTCGGCACCGCGCTCGCCGTCGCGGGCGTGCTCATGCAGGCGGTGTTCGGCAATCCGCTCGCCGAGCCGGGCGTCGTCGGCGTCTCGAGCGGCGCGGCGCTCGGCGCCTCCGCGGTCATCGTCTTCGGCCTGAGCTTCATGGGCGAGTGGACGGTCGCCCTCGTCGCCTTCACCGGCGGCCTGCTCGCGACGCTCGTGGTCTACTTCTTCTCGCGCGCGGGCGGCCGCACCGAGGTGGTCACGCTCATCCTCACCGGCGTCGCGATCAACGCCTTCTGCGGTGCGGGGCTCGCGATGCTGTCGTTCCTCGGCGACACCCAGGCGCGCGAGCAGATCGTGTTCTGGCAGCTCGGCAGCCTCAACGGCAGCCGCTGGGTGCAGGTCGCGGTGGTCGTGCCGCTCGTGATCATCGGCGTGCTGCTGTCGGTGCTGCTCACCCGCAGCCTCGACCTCCTCGCGCTCGGCGAGAAGCAGGCGCGGCACCTCGGCGTGAACGTCGAGCTGCTCCGCATCGCCGCGATCGTGCTCGTCGCGCTGCTCGTGGGGGCCGCCGTCGCATTCGCGGGCATCATCGCGTTCGTGGGCCTCGTCGTGCCGCACCTCATGCGCATGATCATCGGCCCGCGCCACGGTCCCCTGCTCATCACGAGCGCGCTCGGCGGCGCACTGCTGCTCACGGTCGCCGACCTCGTCGCGCGCACCGCGATCCGCTACGCCGACCTACCGCTCGGCATGCTCACCGCGCTCGTCGGCGGGCCGTTCTTCTTCTACCTCCTCGCGCGCACCCGCCGTCGCTCCGGGGGGTGGGCGTGATGGCCGCGGCGCACAAGGCCCAGCGCTTCGTGCCCCCGGCGCTCGACCCGGGCGAGGCCGCAGTGAGCGCGCGGGGCGTGGTGGTGGATCTCGGCGGCCGCCGGATTCTCGACGACGTCGATCTCGAGGTGCGCGCGGGCGAGCTCGTCGCCCTCATCGGGCCGAACGGCGCCGGGAAGTCGACGCTGCTCAGCGCGATCACGGGCGACACCGAGTCGCGAGGGCGGATCGAGATCGGCGGCATCGCGCTCGACGAGTGGCGCACCTCCGACCTGGCGCGGCGGCGCGCGGTGCTGCCGCAGCAGAACGCGGTCTCGTTCTCGTTCTCGGTACTCGAGGTCGTCGAGATGGGGCGCGCGCCCTGGCGCCGCACGCCGCTCGAGGACGAGGACGACGAGGCCGTCATCGACGCGCTCGTGCGCACCGACACCATCGACTTCGCGGCCCGGCCGTTCTCCTCGCTCTCGGGCGGCGAGCGGGCGAGGGCCGCGCTCGCCCGAGTGGTGGGCCAGCGCGCCGGCATCGTGCTCCTCGACGAGCCGACCGCGGCGCTCGACATCCGCCACCAGGAGCTCGTGCTGCAGCTGCTCCGCGAGCGCGCCGACGCCGGCGACGCGGTCGTCGTCGTGCTCCACGAGCTCAGCCTCGCCGCGGCCTATGCCGACCGCGTCGCCCTGCTCTCCGACGGCCGCATCGCCGCCGTCGGCACCCCGGAAGAGGTGCTCACGGCCGAGCGCGTGTCCGAGGTCTACGACTACCCCGTCGAGGTCGCGCTCGATCCCGCGACCGGCACGCCCGTCATCCTTCCCACGAGGCCCGCGCGCAGTACGCGAGCCCGATCCACCATCGACGTCTCGGAGGTATCCCGGTGATCCGCCCCGTCCCATCCCGCCCCGCCCGCTCGCGCCTCCGCGCAGCGGCCGCCGCGCTCACCGTCGCCGCCGCTGCCGCGCTCGTGCTCGGAGGGGCGGTGACCGCGGTGCAGCCCGCGGTCGCGGCCGGCCCCTCCGTCTCCGTCACGGTCGTCGACCGCCCCGGTCTCTCGGGCGTCGCCGACGGCACCTACCTCACCGAGGTGCGCGTCACCGGCACGGGGTTCCAGAGCATCCAGAACGGCTTCGGCGGCATCTACGTGCTCTTCGGCTGGGCCGACGGCGGGTGGCGGCCGAGCCAGGGCGGCCATACGGGCAGCAACTACCGCTACGTCTACGACGACGAGACGAACCCCGTCGGCTACCAGCTCTTCGTCGCCTTCCCCGGTTCGAGCACCGAGTACGCGGCGAACGGCGGCCATCTCTCGGCCGACGGGAGTTGGTCGGCGACCATGCGCATCCCCGGCGCGAAGTTCCAGGCCTACGACCGCAGCGGCGCGATCTCGACCGTCGACTGCACGAGCGTGCAGTGCGGCATCATGACGATCGGCGCCCACGGGGTCATCAACGCGAACAACGAGAGCTTCACCCCGATCTCCTTCCGCTCCATCTACGGCGCGAGCGACGGGCGGCAGATCGTCAGCAGCACGGGCCAGCCGAAGGCCGGCGCGCCGACCATCGTCGGCGGTCGCCCGGCCGTGGTGCCCGCCGCCCTCGACGCCGCGGCACTCGGCTCCGATCGCTCGGGCGGGGTCGCGGTCGAGAGCGGCAGGACCCGTCTCACCGTCACCATTCCGGGTGCGGATCCCAGCGCCTGGCTCGGCGTGAGCTTCTACTCGGACCCGCTCTTCGCGGGCTGGTTCCAGCCGAACTCCAAGGGCGTCATCGACGTGAACCTCCCCGAGAACCTCCCGGAGGGCAAGCACCGGCTCGTCGTCGTGACGGCCGATGACGACCTCGTCGGCTGGGCCGAGTTCGAGCGCAAGGCCGACACCGCCTCCGCTTCGAAACCGGCGGCGGGAACGTCCGATGCGGCGGCACCCGCCGCGAGCGACGACCTCACCGCGCTCACCATCACCGCAATCGTCGTCGGCGCGCTCGCCGTCGCCACAGTCCTCTTCCTGCTCGTCGCGCTCACCCGATCGCGCCGAGCCCGCACCTCGACCACCGGAGACCAGTCATGATCCACTCGCTTCGCATCCGCGACGCCCGCGCAACGCGGGCGGTGCTCGCCATGCTCACGGCGCTCGCCGTCGTCGCCTTCTCGTTCCTCGGAACCGCCTCGGCGCACGCCGTCGGCGACGCGGCTCCAGCCGCTCCCGCATCCGCCGCCCCGAAGGCCGAGGCCGTGGACGCCGAGTCCGTGCGCCTCGAGTGGGCCGACTCGGCCCGCTCGCTCGAGAACTTCTTCGCGTACCGCGTCGACGTGCTTGCGGAGACTGGCGACACCCCGCTCCGCGCGCACCGCTTCGGCGACGCGAACGACGAGCGGATCGCCGAGGTGCGCGGAGGCTGGGCTCAGACCGACCGCATCGCCGCGACCGTGAGCGGACTCTCCGCCGACACCGCGTACCGCTTCCGCGTGGTCGCGGTCGCGGCCGACGGCGTGGAGCTCGCGACGAGCGACGCGAGCGAGATCGTCCGCACCCTCGTGCGGGTGGGGGCGGAGGGTGCGGGCTCCGGCGCTCCGGGCGAGGGATCGGTCGGCGCGGGTGCCGGTGACGATGCCGGCGCAGGCGCGGGTGACGCTCCCGCGAGCGAAGAGCCCGAGGCCGCGGGCTTCAGCGCCTTCGGCGCCGCGCCGTTCGCGCTCGATGCCCCGACCTACCCGGCGCCGAAGGTCACCGTGCGCGGCGCGACCGCGGTCGAGGTCGACGACGCCGACTTCCGCGGCAGCCTGAGCTACCCGACCATCAGGCTCGAGTTCCAGAATCCCGAGGGTGCGGTCGTGAAGACCGTCTCGGCCGGCCTCACCGCGAGCGTCACCGTGGCGAGCGCGCTCACTCTGGGCGCGAGCTACCGCGTGCAGGCCGTGCTCTACGAGTACGACGACGACTTCAACCAGGTCGAGACGCGCCGCTCCGAGCTCACCCCGCTCTTCACCATGCGCGAGGTCGCCGAGGCCCCCGGGGTGATCCCCGCGGTGCCCACGCTCGAGCCCGTCGACGGCAGCCAGATGCGCGTGTCGTGGCCGGCGGTCGAAGACGGCGGCGACGTGCGCACCTACACCGTGCGGCTCTACGACGAGGCGGGCGCGCTGCTGCAGACGAAGACCGGCATCAACCCGTTCACCGCGGGCACGCAGCACACCTTCATCGGCCTGAGTGCGCTCACCGGCTACACGGCCACCGTGCAGGCGATCGGCTTCGAGATCGGCACCCCGCAGCTCAATGGTGCGGAGTCCGAGAAGTCGGCGCTGGCGTTCACGCTCAAGGGCGTGCCGGGCAAGCCGGGAACGCCGGTGCTCACCGCGGGCGCGAGCGGATCCACCGACATCGTCGCGAGCTGGGACGCCCCCGCGAGCGGCGGCGGCTACCCCGTGGCCTCGTACGACCTCGAGTTCTACACGGGCGCGAGTGCGAGCACCGGCGGCCTCATCGCCAAGGTGCGGGTGCCCGGCAACCTCACCACCTGGACCTTCACGGCCGCCACCCACGTCGAGGTTCCCATCTCTGCGGTCGTCATCGCGAACAACCAGGCGGGCGCCTCTGCGCGCAGCGGCTTCTCCGACACCGCGACGGCCGCGAAGTCGCCGGTGAAGGCGACCGCGACTCCGAAGACCGCGCCCTCGAACGCGAACTCGGCGACGGGCATCCAGCTCACCGCGCCGACCGACGACGGCTTCACCGTCACGTGGACCCTCCCGACCGGGGTGAACGCGCCGGTCGCCGGCACCGGCTACCTCATCCGCGTGGTCGAGCACCTGGCGAGCAACGCCGCGACGAACACCTCGTACACCTACGTGCCGGTCGGCAAGCCCACGAGCGCGCCCGTCGGGCAGATCAACGCCTACGGCATCGTCGACGCCGGCACCTTCGCGCAGACGACGGGCAGGCTCTCGGCGACGCTCACGGGCCTCGACGGCGGCAAGACCTACCGCGTCTCGGTGACGCCCTACGTCGAGACGGCGGGGGTGCGCGCCTTCCGCGTCAGCTCGTCCGTCAGCGCGGCGTCGATCACGACCACCGGCAGCGGCGTCCCCGCCGCGGGCTCGAAGGCGAAGGCGCCCGTGGCCACCGGCGTCGACGCCCTCTCCTGGACCGGCGACGCGCTCACGGGCAAGTACACGGGCGGCAGCCCGATCACCGGCTACCGCGTCGCCGTCTTCCTCAGCGGGCAGACCGAGCCGCTGCAGGTCGTCGACGCGACGCTCGACGGCGACGGCGTGCCGAGCGCGGTCTTCACGGGCCTGACCCGCGGCACCGCTTACCAGGTCGCCTACGCCGGTGTGAACGCCAACGGCACCGGCCCGTTCTCGGAGGCGAGCATCGCCGTGGCGACGCTCAGCCGCCCGGTTCCCGGCTCGGTGGCGCCGCTGTACGCCTCCGCGGCAGAACTCCGCGCCGGCATCGCGCGCGCCGAGGCGACCGAGGTTCCGGCCGCAACCGCGGGGGTGACCGGCAGGCTCGAATCGGGCACCGCGGTGTCCGTGAACCCGCCGTTCGATTCCGAGGAGCTCGGCGAGGTGTGGCTGTACCCGGCCGAGGGCGCGCCGATCCACCAGACCACCTTCACGGGCGACGGCTCGCGCGCCGCGGCCTCCTGGCAGCTCGGCGACCTGCCGAGCGGCGAGTACCTGCTGCTCTTCGTCGGCGACGGCGGCGAGATGGTCGCGGTCGCCGTGACCGTGCTCAAGCCGGTCATCGGCCGCACGGATCTCACCGACGCGGTGTTCCGCTGGGGCTTCAACGACGAGAGCAGCAACGGCGCCTTCTTCGGCGGTTGCAACTACTTCGTCGCGGGCAAGGCCCCCGACGTCGGCAGCGCGCAGGTGTTCACGCAGTCGCGCTACTCGTCGAAGAACGGCAACGTCACCATCGTGAAGCCGAACGCCGCGGGCGAGTACGTGCAGGCGAGCTGGGAGACCAAGTGCCTCACCCGCTCGGGCGTGCCGGTGACGAGCTCGGTCACCACGCCGGTCACCGAGCAGCAGATCGTCATCGCGGGCGGAACCGGATGGGTGGATCCCTCGACGCGCAGCGCCGAGATCCGTTGGGAGGGCGACTTCACCGTCGTCTACTACGGCGGCCTCACCTTCTGGTACGCGAGCGACCCCGTGCTCACGGTGGAGAACGGCGTCGGCCGGGTCACCGCGACCGTGGGCGGCTACGGCGCCGACATGGACGATCTCAGCAAGTGGGAGCCGCTCGCCGACCAGCAGGTGACGCTCGCGGTGCTGCACGGCGTGCAGATGACGTCGACCGGCTTCACGGTGACTCCCGACTACCTCGGGGTCGCGGTCTCCGTCGCGCCCGGCGGCTCCGCCCAGGCCGTGCCGCAGCCGACGAGGACCGCCGACAACGCGGCCTACTGGGGCGCGTTCCCGCAGGACTTCGTCGACTTCCAGCAGCTCACGGGCCAGAGCGCCTACTGGTACACGAGCGGCGGCGCGCAGGATCGCGGCAAGCCCACGCTCCCGCTCACCGTCGTGTACTCGAGCATCCTCGACGAGACGGGCGCGGGCGAGGGGAGCGACGGCGTGGGCGTCGCCCCGCCCGAGGCGATCGCGCCTCCCGCGCAGAGCACCGGGCTCGGGCGCCCCGTGGCGAACACGACCGTGACGAGCATCGAGAGCGTCGAGACGCTGCGCGAGCTCATCGCGAGCGGCGTCGTGACGCAGCGCCCCGCGGCCGAAGCCGGTATCCCCGGCACCGTGAAGGCGGGAGAGCTGCTGAAGTTCAGCCTGCCGTGGAGCGGCGAGGACGCGAGCGGCGTGATCTGGCTCTACCCGGACGTCGCCTATGCGGGCACCTTCCGCGTGGTGAACGGGGTCGTGACGGTCACGCTCGACAGCTCGGTGATCGGCGCCGACGGCGAGAGCTTCGCGGTGTTCTTCGGCGATGCGGGCACGACCGTGGCTGTGCCCTTCACCGTTTCCGGGCGGCTCGCCGCGCAGACCACGACGCCCCAGCCCGTGAAGCCCCAGGATGCCGCCGAGCTGCTCGCGCAGCCGCTGAGCGACAACCGCGCGCTGCTGCTGTGGCTCGCGATCGGCGGCGGGCTCGTCGTGCTCGCGGGCGCCGGAGCGGGAGGGGTCGTGGCCCTCAGGCGCCGCGCCGCGGCGTAGGGTCTCGCGCAGAGCGAGGGGGTGGATCGGTCCCGGCGGCCGATCCACCCCGCCCGTAGAATGACGGTATGCAGCTCGACTGGGTCCCCGACGTGCTCGGGAACGGCTTCGAGTGCGCGACGCTCGACCTCGGGCCCGACGACGAACTGATACGAGCCGAGGGCGACGGCGAGGCCGAGTCCGCAGAGCGCCCCGACCTCGTCGCGACGCTCGTGCGCTCGCTCCCGCGACCGCTCGGCCGCTGGGAGCGGCTCACCCGCCGGCGCCGCGAGTTCGAGCACGTCGACGTGCTCTACGTGCATGGCTGGTCGGACTACTTCTTCCAGAAGGGCCTCGCACGGTTCTGGACCGATCGCGGCGCCCGCTTCTTCGCCCTCGACCTGCGCCGCTACGGCCGCAGCCTCCGCGAGGGTCAGCCGCCCGGATACATCGCGAACCTCGCCGACTACGACACTGAGATCGACCTCGCCGTCGACGAGATCCGCTCCTCGCAGCCGCCCGGTCTGCCGCAGCGCAAGCTCGTGCTCCTCGGGCACTCGACCGGCGGGCTCGTGCTCAGCCTGTGGGCCTCGCGGCATCAGGGAGAGGCCGACGCGCTCATCCTCAACAGCCCGTGGCTCGAGCTGCAGCTCAGCGCCCACGGGCGGCAGCTGGTCGCGCCGCTCGTGCATCTCGGAGCTCGCCTCCGCCCCTTCGAGGCGGCGCCCCAGCTCGACTACGGCTTCTACGCGCGGGCGCAGCAGGAGGTCGGCCCGAAGAGCGAGCTCGAGGGGCTCAACGAGGAGTGGCGCCCGCCACTCGCCCACGTCGTGCACAGCGGCTGGCTGAGCGCCATCATCGCGGGCCACGAGCGGGTGGCGGAGGGCCTCGGCCTCGAGCTGCCGGTGTGCGTGCTCCTCTCCGCGCACTCCTCGCTCCGCGCGCGCTGGAGCGAGGACTTCACCCGTGCCGACTCCGTGCTCGAGGTCGACGCGGTGGCGAAGGCCGCGCTGCGCCTCGGGTCGTCGGTGACGATCGAGCGGATCGACGGCGCCCTTCACGACGTGTTCCTATCCGCCGACGAGCCGCGCGCCGACGCCTACGCGCGTCTCGAGCGCTGGACGCGGGGGTGGCTCCACAGCGTGGGGCGGTAGGCTCGGGACATGGATCTTCGGGTGGCGGCCTACGCCGTGGTCGAGCGCCGTGGCAAGATCCTGCTCACGCACTGGCGTCGCGGCCACCTCCACGGTTGGACGCTGCCCGGCGGCGGCATCGAGGCCGGAGAGGATCCGCGCGACGCCGTCGTGCGCGAGGTCATGGAGGAGACGGGGCTCACGGCCAAGGTGGGCCGCCTGCTCGGCGTCGACTCCCGCGTCATGGTGCGCGAGGAGGTGCCCGAGGGCGATCAGCCCGAGCTGCACACCATTCGCATCGTCTACCGCGCCTCGGTGCAGGACGGGCCGCTGCGCAACGAGGTCGACGGATCCTCCGACGAGGCCCGCTGGGTGTCGCTCGCCGAGGTCAAGTCGCTGAAGACCCTCTCGCTCGTGCAGACGGGCATGCGCATGGCCGGGCTGCCGCGCCGCGCGAACGGCTCGTCGTCGCGGCGTCGCCCGCGCCCGAAGAGCGCGTGAGGCAGGGCCGGGTCCTGCGATGCGCGCCGCACGCGCCCGCAGGATGACGGGGAGCTAGCCGAGGCTGCTCGTCGCCACCCACAGCTCGTCGTCGCTGCGGAACGCCTGCCAGAGCGCGTAGCCCACGCCCACGGCCGCCGCCACGCCGAGACCGAGGGCGATGATGCCGCCGGCGCTGCGCTTCTTCTTCTCCGGCTCGAGGTAGCCGACGCGCTCGCCGAAGCCGCGCACCTGCGAGGCCGCCTTCGAGCTCTCGAGATTGTCGAGGGTGCGGATCGTGCTCACGAGCGCACTCGCGACGAGCGGCGCCGTGACGCGCTTCACCGTGCGGGCGGCGCGACGGGCCGAGTCGACGCCCTGATCCACCACGGGACGAACGCGAGTCATCGCCTCGTCGACGCGAGGGGCGACGTGCTCGTCGCTGAGGAGTCTGGCCTGGTGGCCCGCCTGCTTGATCACCGTGCCCGCATTGCCGAGCACGGCCATCTGCTGGTCGAGCAGTTCCTGCGCCTCGGAGCGCAGGTGGCGGAGCTCGCGGCGGCGTTTGCGTGAGAGTTTCATGCTGACTTCCTCCTTCGGCGGCACCGGGGGTGCGTCCACTTGACTGACAACGCTACACCGTAGACTTGGGAACATGACCATCCACAGCGCGGTAGCGACCATTCACACCAATCACGGAGACATCGTCATCAACCTGTTCGGTGATCAGGCCCCCAAGACGGTGAAGAACTTCATCGATCTCGCCGAGAAGGGCTTCTACGACGGTGTGATCTTCCACCGCATCATCCCCGACTTCATGATTCAGGGCGGCGACCCCACGGGCACCGGCACCGGCGGCCCGGGCTACACCTTCGACGACGAGATCCACTCCGAGCTCTCCTTCGACCGCCCCTACCAGCTCGCCATGGCGAACGCCGGCAAGCGCCCCGACATGACCGGCCGCCTCGCCGGCACGAACGGCTCGCAGTTCTTCATCACGACCATCGCGCCCGAGTGGCTCAACGGCAAGCACACCATCTTCGGCGAGGTCGCCGACGACGCGTCGAAGGCCGTCGTCGACGCCATCTCGGCGGTGCCCACCGGCGCGATGGATCGCCCGATCGACGAGGTCGTCATGACCGGCGTCGACATCGTCGCGGTCTAGGCAGCCCGTGTCGTCCTCCGGCCCGGCCTACGGGGAGCGCGCCGAGTACGGCGAGCACGACGTCTGCTACCGGCACCCGGATCGCCACAGCTTCACCCTGTGCCAGCGCTGCGGGCGCACGATCTGCGCCGAGTGCCAGATCGTGTCGCCGGTCGGCGTGCTCTGCGCGGAGTGCGCGCGGCAGACGAGCGGGCCTCAGGGCGCCGCGCGCGTGGCCCGCTCGGCGCGGGTGACGGGCCGCCGTCTCGCCGCGCTCGAGTACCCCGTGACGCTCGCGATCATCGCCGTGAACGTCGTGGTGTTCGCGCTGCAGCTGCTCAGCTACCACTTCGGCCAGAACCAGGTCACCGGAGCGCTGTGGTACATCCCGCTGTACTCGCTCGCCGACGGGGCGCACCTCGTGCCCGGTGGAGTGCTGCAGGGCTATCCCGGCGAGGTGCTCGTCTCGACGAGCTTCGAGCCGTGGCGCATGCTCACCGTGATGTTCACGCACTCGGTGACGTTCCTGCCGCACATCCTCTTCAACATGCTCGCGCTGTACCTCTTCGGCCGCAATCTCGAGACGATCATCGGCCGCTGGCGGTTCCTCGCGCTGTACCTCATCGCAGGGATGGGTGGATCGCTCGGGGTCATGCTCTGGGGTTACGCCGACCCCTCCTCGGTGTTCACGCCGACGGTCGGAGCATCGGGCGCGATCTTCGGCGTGCTCGCCGCGACGCTCGTCGTCTTCAAGGCGATGCGCGCGAACGTCACCTCGCTCGCCGTGCTGCTCGGCATCAACCTCGCCATCGGCTTCATGCCGGGCGCCGGCGTCTCGTGGCAGGCGCACCTCGGGGGCATGGCGGTGGGGGCGCTCGCGACGTGGATCATCGTGCGCACCCGGGGCCCGCGCCTGCGGACGCGGCAGATCGTGTCGCTCGTCGCGCTCTCCGCGGGCCTCGCCGCGCTGTCGTGCGCGTACCTCGTCGTGTCGCCCTTCTAGGGGCGCCGCTCCGGCCGCAAGACGCATCTAAGCGCGCAAGACGTACGCTACGCGGCTGTATACGATGCGTCCTGCGCACTCAGAAGCGCCGTCGCGCAGTATTACGATGTTGCGCGCTCGAGATGTGCAGAGGCTCACATCGCTCTCTCGCAAGAGCGACCCCGTTTGGTGCCCATCCTCCGGGACAGGCCAGAGCATCCGCGCAGCGTCGTCCCTTAGTGCGGCTTCATAAAGGTCTGTAACGCCAAATATGGAGTCCTTTCTGCCACTACGCTGGTTCGAAATGGCCTAGTCGTGTGCCAGGTAACCAAAGGAGAGCCCGGTGACCTTACCTCGTATCGTCAGCCTCTTCTCGGGTGCTGGAGGGCTCGACCTCGGCTTCCTTCAGGAAGGCTACGAGATCGCCTTTGCTGTCGATCGAATGGCGGCAGCGATCCGCACGCACAAGCGCAACTTCCCGAAGACTACGTCTGTCACCGCAGATATCACCCTTCGAAGTGATGTGACAGAGCGGCTGGTCGTCCTGGATGTGATCGCAAATGTGTTGAGAGACGGTGAGCCCATAGGAATCATCGGAGGGCCTCCTTGTCAGGGATTCTCGCGAGCCAACCCAAACTCACGGGCCGATGATCCTCGCAACCAAATGCCTACCTTTTACCTGGAGATCGTCGAGGCGCTGCAGGCACGCTACGACGTACAGTTTGTTCTGTTCGAGAATGTGATGGGTATCCGAGACGCCAAGCATTCCGTGACCTTCCGCAACATTCTCTCTCGGTTTGAGGAGCTGAAACTCACGGCAGGCGTCACTGAACACTCTGCCCTTGACTACGGCGTACCACAGACGCGGAACCGAGTGATCATCTCAGGATTCAAGAGCCAGGGAGCCGCTGGGGCCTTCATACCGAAGACCACCTCGCGTGCTGATGTCGACTTGACCGTGCGAGGTGCAATCGGTCATCTTTCTCAACCGGCATTCTTCTCGCGAGGTCTTTCTGTCGGTGACATCCCAACGCATCCGAATCACTGGACGATGACTCCCCGCTCCAAGCGTTTCAAGGGCGAGACGGATGGACCTACGCTCACCAGGAGTTTCCGCCGCCTGTCCTGGGACAAGCCCAGTCCCACAGTGGCCTACGGGCATCGCGAGATTCATGTTCATCCGGATGGAACTCGTCGGCTCAGTATCTACGAGGCGATGCTCCTCCAGGGCTTCCCGAAGACGTTCATTCTCGAGGGAACTCTCTCGCAGCAGGTGGAGCAGGTATCGAACGCCGTGCCGCCTCCCGTGGCCCGTTCTTTGGCTGCGGCAACCGCTGTAGCTCTGAGCAAGGTGTCAAGTTCCGGTCAAGTGTCCGCAGCGTAGCTTGCTCGATCCCCGCCGCTCGATGGATGTCGGCGGTTATCCCTATGCTGGAAGCGTAATGGAGCGGGGAGAAGATATGAGCGAGGCTGGGAGTCCATCCGAACCGAAGGTGCTCCTCAGTCTTGCCGAACATCTCGAGTCCACGCCGGTTCGGTCCTCATGGATCGGTCCGATTCTTGCGTTGGGAACGCGGCTCTCTCGAAAGTCCGACAACTTTAGCGGCCGTCAACTGATCGTTGCGATCTCGGTACCAAGTCGTGAGTATGCCGCGACACTTATCGGGACAGGATGGACCCTTGGAAGGTCACCTGCTCAGTCCACGATCGATCCGCTGAGTGTACTTCGAAAGGCTCAGCCAGGTGAGCGCTACCGAGCAGTCATTGGAAGTTCCGTCGTCTCAGGACAGTTCTATGGTCTTGATGAGACTCGTATACCGATGCGCGTCGCACTGGTCGGCCAATGGGCCGCCAAAGGCGTGGAGGCCATTGCACCTGTTGCAGAATGTGATCCGTCGGAGAAGATGCCTCGCCCACAACTCGGAACCATAGGTCGAATGACTGGCATTGACAGGGACTGGTTACAGAGGCTCGTCGCCCCAACAGCAGATCTCGCGATAGTGGGGACGAAGAGCTGGATCAACAACGACATGGAGGCCATTCTGGCTCGTGATGAGGATACCGACGGTGACTCATTGGCGACCCTGCTTCTCCCGAGAACTGAGAAGTCGGCGACATGGTTCTCACGCATCTACTCAGCGTCAGGCTTTGCCGATCAACTGCCATTGCCGGACGACATTTCCCTAACGATTCTCGACGGTCAGGGAGCGATCAAGTATCTGAAGGATGTCCTGACTCCGATCGTGGTGTGCGTCTTTGATCGATCCGTTGCTGACGAGAGTGCAGCAGAACAGGTCGTTCAGCTCAGAAACTCGCGCGGAGAGCCGATTGTGTTGTCGACACAGCTCGGTTGGGATCCTCCTGTCGGTGTCGAGGCACTCGGATTCGTGGTGGCACTATGACATCGCGGATCATCGGACTCGATCAGCGATACGCGGCCTCGGCTTCGCTAGTGCGGCATGGCGTCGAGATCATTGCCGTTCGGGATGAACTCGGTGCAAGGTTCGATTCGGCCACCCGAGTCCTGTTCCGACTGATTCAGCGGGATGGGCCCGGTATCTGGGATCATCTCGCCGGTGCCTCGAAAGCGCTGCGCTGGCGCCTCATCACCGCCCCGATGCCGATAGAGCGCAATGCTCAGCTCGCGGCCGCCGCGGGTGAGGTGGGTCGTCAGGCTCGGCTGCTGATCGGTGCCGTCGACGAAGATGCGCTGCTGAGAGAGATCGTTGACGCCGCGGCTGCACTCTGTACTCGCGACCCACTCGTGGGTGCCATACTACTTGAGTCGCTGGCTGAGGCCGGAGCGGACTCGGCAATTGTCGTGGCTGCGAGCAGTCGAGCGCGAGGAGCCCTGCGCGAATGGCTTGGCTCATTCGGGGCACGAGTTCTCACGCTCGGCGACCTAGAACGAGCCGATGTTTCCGAGGACATTGCCTACTTCGTTGGGCCACCGCGATTCTTCAATCCGACGGCGGTTACTGCGCCCCGCACAATGGAGGTGACGTTTGTCCTCCCGGCGTGGTTCAGCGATCGAACAATCCCAAGGTCGGCCATCGCACAGTATGCAGAAGGCGGTATCCAGGTTGCCGCGCGAATCATCGAGGTTGGCGATGCATCACCCGCGTCGCTGGAGCCTGCAATGTCTGAGACCGAGCCGATCCCGGAGGAGGACCTCCTTCCGCAGCCGGTCTGGGGGAGTCGGATGAGTGAGGACCGTGCGCCGAACGCGGACGAGGTGGAGGCGCGCAAGATCCTTCTTTCGGGAAATCGTGCAATCTGGCTTGATGACGATGGTGAGCGCATCCGTGCGCTTGATCCGACGCAGCCGCCCGGCGAGCGCGTTGGCTATTCGGAGGTGTCCGCAGTCTCGCTGGGCACGTACCTGCTTCTGCGTGAAGGTGAGGCTGAGCGCGAGTCCCTCCGTGCGAGAGCCTTCGCGCGAATCGGCCTTCGCGCGTCAGCAATCCAGGAGTCGCAGTCGTCCTGGAAGGCTGCACTGATTGAGCGGCTCAAAGCGAGAGGCATCCGCGACTCTGAACGCGTCCTGCGTGAACTCGGGGTTCGAGCGGCCGGCCAGGTCCGTGCCTGGGCATCGCCTCATGTGATTCGTCCGCAGAGTGATGGTGACTTCGAGCGACTCCTTGGATGGCTGGGGCTACCGGTGCAGCCGCACTTCGGGCACGCCTCATTGCTGAGACATGAGGTGCATCGAGCCACTCGAGAGCTGCGTGACAGCCTGGAAGCAGCCGCGGATGTCGCGGACCTTCACGAGCTCGAGCGCGCTGGTCATATGACTCTCGACATTGCTGAGCCGGGCTTTCGGGGTATGTTCGTCACACGCGTCCTTGCGATCGCACCTTTCACGGAACTGATCGCCCGCCATGAGGCTAGGGTAGCGTTCGAGGACGAGGGGGCCCAATGGCTCGAATGATTCCGGCCTACTGCGCCGAGTCCGCACCTCCTGGCGAGAAGGTCCTCTTTGCGGCGCTGCGGGATGCATCTGGGACTGAACACTGGACGGTGCTTCACTCACTTGGAATCGCACAGCATGAGCGACAGGTCGAAGGTGAGGCAGACTTCGTTGTCATCGCGCCCGATGCCGGACTGCTGGTAATCGAGGTGAAGTCGCACCTATCGGTCGCGCGTAGCTCCGATGGTACCTGGCGCCTCGGCCAGGACCCTCCGACCGTGCGAGGCCCTTTTCAACAGGCGCAGGAGGCGATGCACAGTATCCGGGACTACCTCCTGAGGAAACGGGTCGAGTTGCGGGATACCCCGATCTTGCACGCGGCATGGTTCACGGGAGTGCGTGCGCGAGCGACGCTGCCCGACTCACCTGAGTGGCACTCGTGGCAGGTGCTCGATTCGAGCGACCTCCCAACCACAGCTCAAGCGGTTGAACGAGTCATGCGAGAGGGAGCACTACACCTCGCCTCAACCATCAAGTATTTCGGGTTTGGTGGATATGGCCCGGACCAGGCCACCGCTGAACGGATCGTTACCACGCTTCGCCCGCGGTTCGAGGTCGTCATGACTGCCGGGGACCGCCGACAAGCGCGAGAGGGTCAGTTGGCACAATTCGTCGAGGAGCAGTACCGTGCCCTGGACTCAGCCGCCGACAACAGGGGTGTTTTGTTTATAGGCCCCGCTGGAACGGGTAAGACCTTCCTCGCCGCCGAGTCGGCTCAGCGGGAGGTCGCTCAGGGGCAAGTGGGTCGGCTCTTGTGTTTCAATCGCCTGCTCGGGCGTAGCCTCCGTGAGAAACTTCCGGATGTCGCGGGGCTCCGCGTTGGCACATTGCACCAGGAGATGCTGCGGCTTGCCGACATGAGCAGACCGCCCGCGGACGCCGATAGCGACTTCTGGGAACGAGTACTGCCTGAGCTGGCTCTTGAGGGCCTTGCTGAGCGGAGTGCAGAGGAGGTCGGGGACTTCCTCATCGTTGATGAGATTCAGGACCTCGCGACCGACACCTACCTGGACCTGCTCGATCTACTGGTCAAGGGCGGGCTGCGCGACGGTCGCGTTCTCATGTTTGGTGACTTTGAACGTCAGGCGATCTATGGCAACGAGGGCGGACGAGAGGCCCTTCGCGCCCGGTCGCCGCATCTCGCGTCGTTCCGGCTGTCAGAGAACTGCCGGAACCTGCCCCGCATCGGGTATCAGGTGAATCTCCTCGGTCACCTGTTGCCGGGGTTCAGAGAGTTCCGCCGGGCCGACGACGGTATTGATCCGACGATCACCAAGTACGTCCGCGGCGCAGACCAGGCCGCCGTACTTCGGAAGGTCGTAGGCGAGCTGCGTGACGAAGGCTTCGATCTGACAGAGATCGTTGTGCTCAGCCCGCTTGGCGATAGTTCTGTTGCTGCGAGTACATCCGAACCCTGGCTCCGTCAAGTGCTGACTCCCGCAGACGGGTTGAAGCCGGTCAAAGGGCGGCTTCGCTACGCCAGTATCCAATCGTTCAAGGGACTGGATGCCCCTGCTGTCATCGTCACTGACCTTGATGACTCGGGCGGGCCGCACTTCGATGCGCTCGTCTACGTCGGGCTGACACGCGCGACGGATCGCTTAATCGCCCTGGTAGAAATAGAGACATTACGGCGACTGGTTGGAGGTGAAGCATGAGCGGAATCGAAGCTCGTGAGGCTGTTGAGGCGGCTCTGCGGCGCGAACTCTTCGGGCCCCTGGAGGGTGATCCCGTGCGGGGGCAGCCGCTGACGATCAACGCCGGAGTCGTGCACTTCGAGACGGCGGAGGCCTCTCGGGGCCAGTTTTACGATGTGGGCAGTGGCCAGGAGATTCTCACGAGCGGCACTCCGCTCAAGCGCTACGGTGTTGGAGTCTTGTTCGCAGGCGCCACCGTCGGCGGTTCGCCGGTGGAGAGCACTGAAGAGGACGGCTTCGACGCCCTCGACGGCGTCACTGGTATCGGGCTCTCCGAAGACGACTTGGTGGGGCCGCCTGTCGAGATTCAGGGCCACGTCCGTCACGATGTCGCCGACGCGGATGACTTCGATCTCACGGATGCCAACACATTCAAGCCGTCGGCGACGGCCGTCTCGTTTGAGACTCGAATGGCTGACTCGGGAACCCTCACTGTTGAGGTAGTCGGCGCGAGATACGAGAAGCTGAAGGTCCATATCCCAGGCGTCGCCAAGCCACTTGATTGGTGGGTCAGGCGCCCCTTCGAGGCGATCGGCACGATCTCGAGTCGTACGGTATTGCAGGAGACAAATCGGCTCAAAATTATCGACGTTGTGGCCCCAAGCGGCGAAGGTGTAATCCCGCTTGCGGTGCGAGTGTTCAGTCGCCCTGTCCCCGGGGCTGACGACCCTGCTCTCAGGATCGTGACCGTTGCAGTCATCAATGATGCACCTGGCTCCGGCCCGTCTGCGGCGGTCTTTCAGGTCGGCTTCAGGGTGTTGACTGTCGGCGGCGCTGACATCATCCCTTATCCAGAGGTTGAGCTGCCTGGCCGGGACGAGGAGGAGCGATCGCTTGACCTTCTCTACCGGAACCAGCGCACCTATGCGATCGGGCATGGCTGTGCAGCCGAGTGGGGGGCGGTCGACGCCGACGGAGTTGTACCGTTCGTGCAGGCCGCCGCTCTGCCTGCATATGAGGTCGTCAGCCTCTCACCGAATGTGTACCTGTCTGACGAGAATGGGAATCCCACCTTCGATGCCGATGGCAAGCGGCAGCCGGTGGCCGTCAGCATGGCTGCCTTGGCAAATGGTAGCGAGGACGGCACCACGCAGGTGGAGCTTGTCCTAAGGCAGTATGAGGAGTGGATCAAACGGCGAGAGGCCGAGATCCCCGAGTTGCTTCCGCGTTATCAGGACGCTGCGAGTGAGCACATGCATCGAGCACGAGCGGCGCTGACGCGGATGCGAACAGGTTGGAGACTCGTGGCAGCGAACGATCGAGCTGCGCGAGCATTTCGCTGGGCAAACGAGGCGATGCTGCTCCAACAGGTCCGGTCTGGGTTCGAACTTCGCGAAGCTAAGCAGAGCGGCGATGGTTTCTGGAGAGTTGAGGGTGCGCACCCTGCACTCACAGTGCCTGCTGGCCGGGGATACTGGCGTCCATTCCAGATCGCGTTTCTGCTTGCAGTGCTGCCCGAATTAGTAGAGCCAGAACGCCAGACTCGCAGCGACGTCGATCTGATCTTCTTTCCCACTGGTGGTGGTAAGACAGAGGCGTACCTTGGCGCGGCAGCCGTCAGTTTGCTCTCCCGACGTCTCCGTAACCCCAAGGACGCCGGGACAGATACGCTCATGCGATACACCCTGCGTCTCCTCACGGCGCAGCAGTTCCTCCGTGCCGCATCGCTTGTCTGCGTGCTCGAAGACATTCGGGAGCAGAACTCTGACACCCTCGGTTCTGATCCCTTTGGAATCGGGATTTGGCTGGGCGGCAGCTCAACGCCGAACACGTGGAAGCAAGCACTTGACAACCTGCGGGCTCTGCGTAGATCACCTCATGAGCAGAACCTCTTTCTGCTGCTGAGATGCCCCTGGTGCGGTGCACAAATGGGCCCGCAGCCCAAGAAAGGCGGCGGACAAGTACCGATCGGATACGAGGAAACGGCAGGCAAGGTCGTGCTCCGCTGCATTGACGGCGAGTGCAAGTATTCACGCCGTGCCGGTTTGCCGGTCCATGTAGTGGATGACGACATCTACGAAGCGCGGCCCTCGATCGTCATCGGGACCGTCGATAAGTTCGCGATGATGGCGTGGCGACCCAGAGCGAGGAATCTCTTCGGGCTTGATGCCAGTGGCATGCGAGAGGTATCTCCGCCCAGCTTAATCATTCAGGACGAGCTACACCTGATCTCCGGCCCGCTCGGCTCAATGGTCGGAATCTACGAGCCCGTGATCGACGAACTGTGTACTGATCGCCGAGGCGCGACTCCCGTGCTCCCCAAGATCATTGCTTCCACGGCGACGGTCAGGCGATATGAGGACCAGATCAAGGGCCTTTTCGGCAGGGAGACCGTCGCGCTCTTTCCGCCGCACGGTCTTGAGGAAGGGCGGTCGTTTTTCGCTGAACCGGCGACTTCGACCAACGGAACCCCGGAACCAGGTCGGCGCTACATCGGTGTGATGAGCGCATCGCTCGGCTCGACGCAGACGGTCCAAGTCCGAGTCGCCGCCGCAACCCTCCAGGCCGCGGCGGACCTCCCCGAAGAAGATCGGGACGGCTACTGGACTAACCTCAACTTCCTCAACTCGCTTCGGGAACTTGGAAACACCGTCTCGCTCGTCCAGTCCGACATCCCGGACTACCTCACCGGACTCCGGCGACGCGACGGGATTACGCCTCGCTGGCCGCACCGGACGATGGAACTCACGTCGCGGCGTCGTTCAGACGAGATTCCAAAGGCGATCGAGCAACTTCAAGTGAAGTACACCGTCGGCAAGGAGCGCCAGGAGGCGTTTGATATCTGCCTGGCGTCGAACATCATCGAGGTAGGTGTGGACATTGATCGACTTGCTCTGATGACGATCGTCGGCCAGCCCAAGACCACGGCTCAGTACATCCAGGTGAGTGGTCGAGTCGGCCGTAAGCCGGAGGTCAGCCCTGGGCTGGTCATCACCATTTATGGAGCCGCAAAGCCGCGCGACCGCAGCCATTTCGAGCGCTTCCGGACCTACCATCAGCAGCTCTACGCTCAGGTCGAGCCAACTTCCGTCACTCCGTTCGCCAGGCCAGTTCTTCGCAGGGCACTTCACGCGGCCGCTGTCGCCTACGTGCGGCAGACCTCTCCGGAGTCACTCAAGCCCGACCCGTTCCCCTCATCTGCATATGACGAGGCTATTCGCCTGCTGCGTGAGCGAGCAGAGATCGCAGAGCCTGATGAGGTTCCGGTCCTCGACCGCTTCGCACGCGATCGTGCCCGCCAGTGGGGTGGATGGGAGCGTACCGAGTGGGATGCGAACCCTGCTCCCTTCGGTGACCCGCTCCAGGGACTCATGCGGTTCGCGGGAACGCTCCCTGATCTCGACCGTCGCGCGACGATCTGGGATGTGCCGACAAGCATGCGCAATGTTGACGCCGAATGTCGGCTTGAGATCAGTCAGGCGTACCTGTTTCAAGACACTGTCACGGAGGAGCCAGCATGAGCACAGGAGCAATGCGCCGGGCGCAACTAGTAGCGCCATTCGGTGTGGGCGCCATGAGCGTGCTTGTCAACGGGACCTCGGTGATCACCGCGGGTCTTGACCACTGGTACGAGGTCGTCGACCAAAGCACCCTCGCGATGGAGGAGTACCAGGAACACGATTGGCGACTTGAGTCACGCCTCAAGGTCTCCGAGTTCCGGCTACCACCGGACTATAGGCCGTCGGCCCAGGGCAGCGACCTTCGGAATGTTCGGCTCACTGTTCCTGTGCTGCGCTTCCCACGATGGTCATTCTGCATCTACTGCAAGCGTCTGGAGCTCAGCAAGCTCACGATGAAGACGCTCGTCGAGTGCAAGGACAGGGAGCATGCCGACAAGAAGTACAAGCCGAAAATGTCGCAGGTTCCGTTCGTGGCGATCTGCACTCGCGGGCACCTGGATGACTTTCCCTTTGACAAGTGGGTGCACCGGTCGGCCAACCCATCATGCGCAGGCACCCTACGCCTCGTCTCTCGCGGCGGCGGTGGACTCGAAGGACAGGTTGTCACCTGCGACGCCTGCAAGCAGGAGCGCTCACTTCGTGGGGTCACAGAAGCCCGATTCGACAAGAATGGTGAAGAGCGCACTAATCTCAGCGATCAGCTCGTCGCGCAGGAAGAGCCGTATCTCTGCAGCGGTGCCCGACCTTGGCTGGCGCAGTTAGAAGGCGTCTGCGATCAGCCGATTCGAGGTGCCCTGCGCGCTGCTGGAAACGTCTACTTCCCAAAGGTGGAGTCCTCGATCTATCTTCCTCGGCGCGAGGGGGCTGTCAGCGAGGAGGTCCATCAGCTTCTCCGGCACCCCGCTGTCAGCACCACCTTTAATAACGTGTTCCAGTTGGAACTCGATGAAGTGTCGGGCGGGCAGCTACGGAAGCTGCTAGAGCGAAATGTCCCGCCTGAGCTCTTCGCTCCCATTTCAGACGATGAACTACTGGCGGCCTACCAAGATCAGTTCGGTATTGGCGAGAGCATGGATGAGCAACCTGTGGAGACTCCGCTCGATACGGAGAGCCTGACGAGTGACGACATCTGGCGGCATCCGGAGTACATAAAAATCCGCGAGACACCGAAGGACGACTTCCTTACGGCATCGGACCCGGGACTTCACACTGATCTGGCTAGTCACCTTTCTCGCGTGAGGTCGGTTGATGTGCTTCGAGAGACGCGAGCACTACGAGGGTTCACGCGAGTTCGCGACGGGGAACTGAAACTGACTGAGGGAAAAGCGATGCTGCGCCGCGCCATCTTGACCCCTGCACAGGACTGGCTGCCGGCCTATGTCGTTAAGGGTGAAGGAATCTACTTCGAACTCGATGGGGCACGGCTTGCAGCCTGGGAAGGACGCGCTGAGGTTCAGGCTCGTGCGCAGCGAATCACGGATCACTATGGATCTGTAGCAAGCCAGCGCGGGCTGATGGGGCGGATGATCAGCCCCCGATTCGTGCTGTTGCATACCTTGTCGCATCTCCTGATTAATGAGCTCATCTTCGCCTGCGGCTACAGTTCAGCATCGCTTCGAGAGCGTCTCTATGTCTCCGGCTCGGCCGACCGGAGCATGGCGGGCGCACTGATCTACACCGCGGCGGGTGACTCGGAGGGAACGATGGGTGGGCTTGTTCGCATGGCGCGCCCCGACAACCTGCGGCGGGTCTTTGCCTCAGCACTGGCAGACGCTCATTGGTGCTCGACGGACCCAGTGTGCATGGATGCTGGCGAAAAGGGGCAAGGGCCGGACTCCTGCAACCTTGCAGCTTGCCATGCCTGTGGGCTGCTCCCCGAAACCAGTTGTGAGGAATTTAACCGATTCCTCGATCGTGGTCTCGTCATCGGCACGCTAGAAGACCCGGCTCTCGGCTACTTCTCTGATATGTTCTCAGGCTGAGGGAGGCAATACCTTATGCACAGGGTTATCCCCGACTGGGGAGAATTACACCCGTGTAGTTCGGAGCGTCACTTCCAGAACGGGGTCATGAGGAACCCGATGAGCACGAAGCCGAAGCCGACGAAGATGTTGGCCTGCCCGAGCTGCGGGATCGGCAGCTGCAGGGTCGAGCTCGTCACGTAGAAGAGCACGATCCACACGAGACCGAGAAGCATGAAACCGAACATGACGGGCTTGAACCATACGGGGTTCGGCGCGTCGTCTTTCGCGGCGACCTTGTGCACGCGGGGGTCGGCGACCTCGCCCGCCTTGCGCTTGCTCACTTCTTTTCCAGCTGCTGCCATGCGCATATTCTACCTGGAACCCGGTGTTCGCCCAGTGTGAGCCGTCTAGACTTGACCGCACTATGGACGAGGTGCCTCTCAAGCGCGAGCGCCCGCGCCGGCGAGAGCGCCGTCGCGCGAGGCTGAGCCCGCTCACCGTCATCGGCGAGCTGCTCATCCTCGGCGGTCTCGCGACCTTCGGGTACATCGTCTGGCAGCCGTGGCACACGGGCGTCACGGTGCTGCACAAGCAGCTCGAGCTCACGGCCGCCGACGCCGAGCTCTACGACGCCCAGGCGCTCATGCGCCCGGCGTTCACGGGCGAGGTGCCGGTGCCAGACGCCCCGCCCATCGGCCAGGTCTTCGGCACGCTCCACGTGCCCGCCTTCGGCACGACCTTCGCGAATCGCGTCGCCGAGGGCACGGGATGGTGGGAGACGCTCAACTACGACGACAAGGGCATCGGCCACTACCCGAAGTCGGCGATGCCGGGGAAGCCGGGCAACTTCGCGATCGCCGCGCACCGCTCGGGCAGCTTCATCACGCCGTTCAAGGAGATCATGAATCTGCGGATCGGCGATCCGCTCTTCTTCGAGACGGCCGATGGGTGGTACACCTACCGCTTCCGTTCGCTCGAATACGTGCTCCCCGACGAGCGGAACGTGCTCTACCCGTTCCCGCGCCTCGACGGCGCACCCGGCGAGGACCAGATCCTCACGCTCACGACGTGCCACCCGAAGGCCTACGGCGACGACGAGCGCGCGATCGCCTATGCGATCTTCGAGGGGTTCCAGCCGCGCAGCGACGGTCCGCCCGCCGAGCTCCTCGAGCTCAACCCGGCGCTGAAGGGAGCGTCTTCCTGATGTTCTCTCTGCTCTGGCGCTTCTTCCCCGGCCCCGCGTGGCTGCGCGTGATCGTGCTGCTCGCGGTCGCGGCGCTCGTCGTGTGGGCGCTCATAGAATGGGTGTATCCGTGGGTGAACGTGCAGTTCCCCGAACAGGAAGCGACGGTTGAATCATGACCCGGATCCTCGTCATCGACAACTACGACAGTTTCGTCTACACGCTGAACGGCTATCTGCAGCAGCTCGGCGCCGAGACGCAGGTGATCCGCAATGACGACGTGAGCGTGGGCGAGCTCGAGCAGCTCGTCTCCGGATTCGACGGCGTGCTCATCTCGCCGGGCCCGGGCACGCCCGCCGAGGCCGGCGTCTCGATCTCGATGGTCGGCATCGCCGTGCGCACGGGCATTCCCCTCCTCGGGGTGTGCCTCGGGCATCAGGCGATCGCGGAAGCGCTCGGCGCGACCGTGACCCACGCCGAGGAGCTCATGCACGGCAAGGTGTCGCGCGTGCGCCACTTCGCCGACGAGTTCTTCGACGGCGTCGCGCCCGAGTTCGACGCGACCCGATACCACTCGCTCGCGGTCGTGCGCAGCACGGTGCCCGAGAGCCTCGCCATCACCGCGGAGACCGCGGGCGGCGTGGTCATGGCGCTCCGCCACCGCGAGCTCCCCATCTTCGGCGTGCAGTACCACCCCGAGTCGGTGCTCACCGAGGGCGGCTACCGGCAGCTCGGCAACTGGCTGAAGCTCGTCGGGCTCGAGAACGCGGCCGAGGTGGCTGCGACGCTCTCGCCGCTCATCGCGAGCGACGCGTAGGGGCGGTGGATCGGGCGCCTAGTTGCCGATGCAGTAGGTGAGCTCGATGCGCGACCCCTGCGGGCTCGGCCCGACGATCGACTGGCTCGTGATCAGGTATCCCGGCTCCGCCTGGCAGCTGGTCTGCGGCAGGAGCGCGAGCGACAGCCCGAGCCCGCCCAGGAGGTTTCGGGCGACGTCGAGCGGTTGGCCGACGACCCTCTCGATATTCACCTTTCCGCTCGAGATGCTCACGTCGACGGTGCCGCCCTTCTGCACCTTCTCGCCGCGGCCCGGAGAGACCTCGAGGATGCGATTCGCTGGCGCCACCGGGTCGTCGACGGTCGTGATCTGACCGACGTCGAGACCGATCGCCTTGAGCGCCTCGATGTACGCCTCGAGCGTCAAGCCCGAGTAGTCGGGCACCTCGACGGGCTTCGGGCCGGACGAGACGTAGACGACGATCTCCTCGCCGACCACCATCTTCGCGCCGGCCTCCGGCTTGGTCGAGAGCACGGTGCCCGCGGGCACCTCCTCGTCGGTCTGCTCGACCTGCTTCACCTCGAGACCGAGCTTCTCGAGCTCTTCGAGCGCCTGCGAGATCGTCGTGTTCTCGAACTCGGGCACCTCGCGCACGTTCGACGGGACGAGGTTCGACGGAACGAGGTTCATGAGCCAGATCACGACCGCCACCACGACGGCGCCGACGGTGAGAATCGCCGCCCACGTCCACATCACCGGCGGGCGGCTCTGGGTGCGCGTGCCGCCGCCCTCGGCGAGCTGGCGCAGTGCGAGCTCCGACTCGGTGATGTCGTCGCCGGCCTGGAACAGCACCGTGTCCTGCGTATCGGTCGAGGGGAGCGCGGGCATCGTGCCGCTCGCAGCCTGGCGCAGTGCATCGCGGAACTCGGCGGCGGTCTGGAAGCGTCGCCCCCGATCCTTGCCGAGGCCGTGGAGCACGACGCGGTCGAACTCCGGCGAGATCTCGGGGTTGCGAGTACTCGGCGGCTGCGGCCGCTCGCTCACGTGCTGATAGGCGACCGCGACGGCGCTGTCGCCCTTGAACGGCACCTCGCCGGCGAGCAGTTCGTAGAGCAGCACGGCGGTCGAGTACAGGTCGGTGCGGGCGTCGACGGCCTCGCCCTTCGCCTGCTCGGGTGAGAAGTAGGCGGCGGTGCCGAGGATGGCCGTGGTCTGCTGCAGCGTCGACGAGGTCTCGGAAACCGCGCGTGCGATGCCGAAGTCCATGACCTTCACCTGGCCGGACTTCGTGATCATGATGTTCGCCGGCTTGATGTCGCGGTGCACGATGCCGGCGCGGTGCGAGTACTCGAGCGCCGTGAGCACCGCCTCGACGATGCGGGCGGCCTCGGTCTGGGAGAGGCGGTTCCCGTCGATGAGCTGCCTGAGGTTCGTGCCGTCGAGGTACTCCATGACGATGAAAGGGAGGCGCTTCACGCCGTCGGCGGTCTGGATGAGGTCGTCGCCCGCGTCGAACACCCGCACCACCGTGGGATGCGCCATACGCGATGCCGACTGCGCCTCCTGCCGGAAGCGCGAGCGGAACTGATCGTCTTCTGACAGCTCGGCCTTCATCACCTTGATGGCGACTTGGCGTCCGAGCTTGATGTCGGTGCCGCGATACACCGTCGCCATGCCGCCCTGGCCGATGAACTCGCCGAGGGCGTAGCGTCCTGCGAGGATCTTCGGATCCTTCGCGTTCGCGCTCTCGGCCATGCTCACCTCTCCATGCGTGCTCTACCGACCCAAGTCTATTGGGCTCTGCGGCGGGAAACTCCCTACGGCCCCGCGGTGATGGTGATGGTGACGGGGAGCGACCACGGCGAGTTGCGCTGCTGCTGCGGGCTCTCGCAACGGTACGAGTAGGTCACCTCGAGCGTGCCGGCTGCGAGCACCTTGATCGTCACGCCGTCACGCGTGGGGGTGCTCGTGAGCTGCGCGAGGTTCGGATCGTTGAACTGCACTGCGTACGGGCCGGTCGTGAGCCCTGCCGGGCAGACCGTCGAGAAGCCCTGGAGCACGACGTTCGAGTTCACGGCGACGGTCGTCGGCCCGCCGACGGTCGGGGCGAGGGGAGTCCCGACCTCCCCGTAGGGCTGGCTGATGGTGAGCGTGATGCGGTCGTCGAACTTGGTGAGACCCGACGGCGAGACGCCGGTCACCTGGCCGGCGGTGTCGTCGGGCGCGAACTCGCCGAGCTTCGCGGGTGCGATGTTCGTGAAGCCCAGGCTCTCGAGATGGGCCTTCGCCTCGTCGTAGCTCTTGCCGGTGACGTCGGCCGCAACGATCCGCGCCTCCGTCTCCTTCGGAGTCGTGGTCGTGGTCTGGGTGTTCGTGTTGCTCGGCTTCGAGGTCGTGGTGTCGGTGGGAGGCGCCGGGGTGTTCTGCTGGCTGAGCAGCGCGTACGCCGTGCCGCCGCCGATGAGCAGCAGGAGCGCGAGGAGCGTCACGAGCGGCCAGGTCCAGCTCGAGCGCTTCCTGCGCGGGGGCTCGCCCTGCTGCATAGCCGCAGCGCCGCCTGCGCCCTGCTGCGGAACCGCCTGCGTCGCGGCCTGCGGCAGCGCGGTCGTGGGAGCGTCGCCCGCGCCCTGCTGCGGGAGCAGCGTCGTGGCTGCGGGATCCACCGCCGCGTCGCCGCGCACCTGGGGCACGTAGCCCGCCGCGCGCGCGACATCGCCGCGGTGCAGGGCGGCAGCGGCCTGGGCGAGCTTCGCCGCGCTGCCGGGTCGTCCCGCCGCATCCTTCGCGAGGCACGACATGACGAGGTTGCGCACGGGCTCCGGCACGTCTGCCGGGAGATCCGGCGGGGTGTCGTTGATCTGCGCCATCGCGATCGCGATCTGCGACTCGCCCGTGAAGGGGCGCTTGCCCGCGAGGCATTCGTACGCGACGATGCCGAGCGAGTAGATGTCGGTCGACGGAGTCGCCGCGTGGCCGCTCGCCTGCTCGGGCGCGAGGTACTGCACGGTGCCCATGACCTGGCCGGTCGCGGTGAGCGGCACCTGGTCGGCGATGCGCGCGATGCCGAAGTCGGTGATCTTCACGCGACCCTCGGGCGTGATGAGCAGGTTGCCGGGCTTGATGTCGCGGTGCACGAGGCCCGCGTCGTGCGCGGCCTGGAGCGAGGTGGCGGTCTGCGCGACGATGCCGAGCACGCGATTGGCCGGCAGGCGCTTCTCGCGGTCGATGATCGCCGACAGCGGCTCGCCGGGAACGAGCTCCATGACGATGTAGGCGGATCCCTGCTCCTCGCCGTAGTCGAAGACGTTCGCGATGCCCTCGTGGTTCACGAGCGCGGCATGGCGGGCCTCGGCGCGGAAGCGCTCGAGGAAGCCCGGGTCGCCCATGTACTCGTCCTTGAGGATCTTGATGGCGACGGTGCGGCCGATGATGCTGTCGCTCGCCTTCCACACCTCGCCCATGCCGCCGACGGCGATGCGGGAGATCAGCTCGTAGCGTCCGCCGAATGTGATACCTGCCGCTGGCCTCATCCGTTCAACACCGCTTCCATTACTCGTTTTCCAACCGCTGTCGGCAACTCGAACGAGCCGCCCTGATTCCCGAAGTTCGCACCGCCGCCGTTCGCGATGACGACCGCGACGGCGATCTTCGGGTCGTCGACCGGGGCGAAGCCCGTAAACCACAGGGTATACGGAAGGTCGTTCCCGTTCGCGTCTATACCGTTCTGCGCCGTGCCCGTTTTCCCAGCCACCCGCACACCGGGGATCGCGGCCATGCGCGCGAAGCCCGTCGGATCCGAGACGCCCTTCTCCATCATGGCTGCGATCGCCTGCGCGGTCGCGGCCGAGACGGGCTGCCCGAAGGTCTCGGGGGAGAACTGCTTCTCGATGATGAGATCGGGGGAGATGATGCGATCCACCAACTGCGGGGTCATGAGCCTGCCGCCGTTCGCGATCGCGGCCGAGACCATCGCGATCTGCAGCGGGGTGACCCGCACGTCGAGCTGTCCGATCGAGGCGAGCGCGACCTGCGCGTTGTCGAGCGGGGCAGGCGAGACGCTCGGGGTGACCTTCGTGGGGATCGTGAACTCCGTGCCGAAGCCGAAGGCGCGCGCCATCTTCGGCACGACGTCGCGCTCCATGCCCATCGCCATCTCGGCGATCGGGATGTTGCAGGAGTAGATGATCGCGGTCTCGAGGGTGGCCTTCGCTCCTGGGCCGCAGGTGCCGCGATCGGAGTTGCGCATGATCGCGCTCGACTGCGGCAGCTGCAGCGTCGCGGGGTTCGCGAACTCGGTCGTTGGGGCGGCCGCACCGCCCTCGATCGCGGCGGCGGCCGTGACGAGCTTGTACACCGAGCCCGGATGGTAGAGGTCGCCCGCGATGGCGCGGTTCACGAGCGGTCGGAGCGCATCGGCCTCGAGCGTCTGGTAGTTCGCGATGATCTGCTCGTCGTCGTTCGACGACAGCAGCTCGGGATCGTACGTGGGTGTCGACACGAGCGCGAGGATGCGCCCCGTCTTCGGCTCGAAGGCGACGACCGCCCCCTCGAAGCCCTGCTCGGTCATCGCGTCGTAGGCGGCCTGCTGCGCACGCGGATCGATGGTGGTGTCGATCGAGCTGCCCTGCGGCTTCACGCCGTTGAGCGTGTTCATGATGCGGGTGAAGAACTGGGCGTTCGCGTTGCCCGAGAGCTCCCGGTTCATCGCGAGCTCGAGGCCGGTCATGCCCTGCTGGCGCGAGTAGTAGCCGGTGACCGGGGCGTAGAGCGCGCCGGGCTCGTACTGGCGCAGGTATTTGAAGCCGTCGTTCGTGGGCGTCGAGTACGCGATCGGATCGCCGTTCACGAGGATCGCGCCGCGCTCGACCTTGTAGCCGTTCTTGATGGTGCGCGCGTTGAGCGGGTTGTCGCGCAGCTCGTCGGCGTTCACGAACTGGATGAGCGTCACCGAGAAGAACAGCACGAGGAACATCGCGAACACCGTGCGGGAGAGGAACTTCAGCTGCTTGTTCACGAGCGGATCACCAGCTTCGGCCGGTTGCGCACGGAGTTCGAGAGGAGGAGCAGGAGCACGACGATGATCCAGTTCGAGACGAGCGATGATCCGCCCGCAGCGAGGAAGGGGGCCGTGAGACCCGTGAGCGGGATCACCCGGGTGACGCCGCCCGCGACGATGAAGACCTGCAGCGCGATCGCGAAGCCGAGACCGGCGGCGAGGAGCTTGCCGAAGTCGTCCTGACCCGCGAAGCCCACGCGGAGCGCGCGGCCCACGAGCAGCAGATAGGCGGCGAGCACGACGAACAGGCCGATGAGGCCGAGCTCCTCGCCGATGCTCGGGAGGATGTAGTCGCTCTCGGCCACCGGGGTGTCGTTCGGGTAGCCCTGCCCGAGACCCGTGCCCGTCATGCCGCCGTTCGCCATGCCGAAGAGGCCCTGCACCATCTGGAAGCCCGTGTCGCTCGGGTCGAGGAAGGGGTGCAGCCAGTTCTGGAAGCGGCGGTTCACGTAGCTCAGCGTCTGGCTCGCGACGACGCCGCCGACGAGGAACATGCCCACGCCGAGCACGACCCAGCCGATGCGGCCGGTCGCGAGGTAGAGCATCGACAGGAAGAGGCCGAAGTACAGGAGCGAGGTGCCGAGGTCGCGCTGGAACACGAGCACCGACATCGCGATGAGCCAGAACGCGAGGAGGGGGCCGAGGTCGCGGCCGCGCGGGAAGCGGATGCCCAGGATCTTCTTGCCGACCATGGAGAGCGCGTCGCGGTTGCGCACGAGATAGCCCGCGAAGAAGATCGCGAGGAAGATCTTCGCGATCTCGCCGGGCTGGAAGGTGAAGGCGCCGATGCGGATCCACACCCGCGCGCCGTACTCCTCGTGGCCGATGAGCGGGAGCATCGGGAGGAGGAGGAGTATGAGCGCGCCGAGCCCGAAGAGATAGGTGTAGCGGAAGAGCACGAGGTGGTTCTTCACGAGGAAGAGCACGGCGCCCGCTGCGAGGAGCGCGACCGTCGACCACACGAGCTGGCGCACGGAGGTCGCATCCCACCCGGAGAGCCCGCGGGCGAGGTCGATGCGGTAGATCATCGCGACGCCGAGCGAGTTGAGGAAGACCGCGATCGGCATGATGAGCGGATCGGCGTCGGGGGCGATGCGCCGCACGAGCACGTGCAGGCCGACCACCGAGAGCACGAAGGCTGCGCCGGCCGGCGCGAGCATGGTCTCGACCTTGCCGTGCAGGGTGAGGTCGATGATGACGACCGAGACGATGCCGATGCAGAGCGCGAAGACGAGCAGCGCGAGCTCGAGGGTGCGGAGCTTGCGCGGTGCGCGGATCGCGGTGATGCGCTGCAGCACGGTCTCGCTCGTGCGGGTCTTCTCGAAGGTGCGGGGCTCGCCGCTCTTGCGCTCGCTCGTCGCCTTCCCGCCGCCCTTCCGCTGCCCGGCCGGGGTCTCGTTCCAGACGCCGCCCGCCCTAGCCAACGGTCTGCGCCCCCTCCAGCCGCACGACGATCTCGCGGGCGCCCTTGAGGGAGTCGGCGGGGAGCGTGCGCTCGATCTGACGGCGCTCGAGGCCGTCGAGGGCGTCGAGCGGGATGCCCGTGTCCTCGGCGACGGAGTGCAGCGAGAACGAGCCGATGTTCTGGTTCACGCCGCGGTAGATGATGACGGTCTCGCCGTCGGTGCCGACGAAGTAGCGGGTCTGCGTCCACTGCCAGCCGGCGAACAGCGCGGCGGCGAGCGCGGCGACGACCGCGAGCACGCCGAGCAGCCACATGATGCGGCGCCTGCGATTCGCGCGACGGGTCTCGGCGAGGAGCTCGGCGAGGTACTCGTCGACGCGGGCCTCGAAGTGGCTCTCCTCGACGACCGGGGTGCGGCGGATGCGCCGGCGCGTGGCGAGGCGGGTGCGCCCGGTCGCCGTCGTGCCGTCGCGGAGGATCGGGGCGTTCGCGGCGGAGCCCACGAAGCGGGGATTGCGGGGCGCGACCGCAGGCTCCTCGATCCCGTCGTCGAGGTCGGCCGGGAAGAGCAGGCCTCCCACGCGGATGGTGTCGCTCAGGCCCTGATCCACCATCTCATCGGGGATCTCGCTCGTCTCGCGCACCTGGCCGTCGGTCGTCTCGACGAGCACGACCGTCACGTTGTCGGGTGCGCCGTGGGCGAGGCTCTTGTCGATGAGATCGTCGATGGCGCCCTGCAGCGAGTGCCTGCGGCGCAGGATCTTCTCGATGTCGGCGTCCTCGACGTAGCCGCAGAGGCCGTCCGAGCAGAGCAGCCACACGTCGCCCTCGCGGGTGTCGAGCACCATGGTGTCGATGTCGGGCGCCGATTCGACGTCGCCGAGCACGCGCATGAGCACCGAGCGGCGGGGGTGGAACTTCGCCTCCTCCTCCGTGATGCGGCCGGCGTCGACGAGGCGCTGCACGAAGGTGTGATCCTTCGTGATCTGCCGCATCTCGTTGTCGCGGAAGAGGTAGAGGCGCGAGTCGCCGATGTGCGCGACCGAGAGCTCGTCGCCGACCGTGAGGAAGCCGACGAAGGTCGTGCCGAGGCCCGCGAGCTCCGGGTGATCGGTCACGGTGCCGCGGAGCATGCGATTCGCCGAGAGGAGCGAGCGGCGCAGCTTCTCGCCGACCTCGTAGGGGTTGCCCTCCGGCTGCTCGTCGAGCTTCGCCATGTCTTTCGCGACGAGGGCCGAGGCGACGTCGCCGCCCGCGTGGCCGCCCATGCCGTCTGCGACGAGGAACAGGTAGTCGCCGGCGTAGCCCGAATCCTGATTGTTCGAGCGAACCATGCCGACGTGCGAGCCGATCGCGCTCTCGTACCCGTTCGCCACGGTCACGGCCTCAGTTCGAACGTCGTCCGACCGATGGTGACCGGGGTGCCGGTCGGCACTCGCACCGACTGCGTGATCTTCTCGCCCGCGAGGCGCGTTCCGTTCGTCGAGTCGAGGTCGGTGAGGATCCACTCCTTGCCCTGCCTCGCGAGCCGCGCGTGATACGTCGAGGTGTACTCGTCGACGATGACGAGGGTCGAATCCGGGCTGCGGCCGATGGTGACGAAGTCGTCGTCGAGGGGGATCGAGGTGCCGGCGGCCCTCCCCGAGGTGATGATGAGCGTGCGTGCGGGGCCTGTTCCCGTGGTGGATCCCGCCTGCCCGGTCGCCTGCCCGCCCGCAGAGGGCAGTGCGCCGCCCGACGGGGTGACGGGTGCCGCGACAGGGGGCTGCTCGGCGGTCTGGTGGGTGCCGCCGCCCGAGCCGCGCATCACCCCCGGGCCGGGCGCGTCGGTCTTGAGCTTGCGCACCGGGGCTCCGAAGAGGTCGCTGCGCAGGGCGTACACGATCGCGAAGATGAAGAACCAGAGCAGCAGCAGGAAGCCGATGCGCATGATGAGCAGCGCGAGTTCGCTCACAGGGCCCCCCAGAAGTCCTCATCCATGCCGGCCGAGTTCTTCGCGTCGCCGCGGGTTGCGCGGGTGCTGCGCCCGCCCGCGCTCGCCGCACCGCGGCCGGGCACGAGCTGGAAGCGGAGCGGGGTCTGGCCGATGGTGATGACGGTGCCGGCCTCGAGCTTCGCCTCCCTGAAGCGCTGCCCCTCGATCTTCGAGCCGTTGGTCGAACCGAGGTCGCGGGCCAGGCCGGCCTCGCCGTCCCACACGATCTCGAGGTGCTTGCGCGAGGCGGCGGTGTCGGAGATGCGGATGCCGCAGTCGGAGCCGCGGCCCACGACGGTGACGCCGCGGGGGAGCTCGTGGCGCGCGCCCTCGACGTCGATCGCGGCGATCCAGCTCACGCGGCCCTCGACGCGCGCGGCGTCGACCTGGAGCACGCCGCCCGGCAGCGAATCGTCGGCGCGGATCTCGACGTCGGCGTCGCCGAGCAGCTTGTAGTTCTGGCGCTCGGCGTGCTTCGCCACGATGCCGCGCAGCTCGGCCTCGAGGGTGTCGGCCAGCTTCAGCAGGCGGTCGGCGTCTTGCGGGGATACGCGGACGAGGAAGCGGTTGGGCGCGAGCACCCGATCGCGATCCACCACGACCGCCCCGATGTCGAGTTCCCGCTTGAGGGCCGAGCCGATCTCGACGGGCTGCACACCGGAGCGAAAGGTGCGCGCGAAGGCGCCGTTGACGGCTCGCTCGAGCGATCGCTCAACACTGTCGAGAAACCCCACACCGCTCCCTTCCGTCCTGCCCGCCCCTGCCGAGTTCGCTTCAGTTTACCTACTTTGGCTCGGATTCCAGTGTGCTGCTAAGCTAGGTGAGTTGTTCGGGCTGCGGCTCGAACGGCCACTCGCGCAAGTGGCGGAATGGTAGACGCGCTGGCTTCAGGTGCCAGTGCCCGCAAGGGCGTGGGGGTTCGAGTCCCCCCTTGCGCACGGGTAGCGAAAAGCGGCGGGATCCGAGGATCCCGCCGCTTTTTCCGTGGTGGATCCGTCCCGCCGCGATCCTGCGAGATCATACGAGTGCCGCGAGTACATCCGATTTCGCGCAAACGGATGCGCTCCTGGCGATCGAGTGACATCTCGTCTCGCCACGCTCCCGACCTTGAAGACCGTCGGGCCGGATCCGCTACGGCACGCGCGGCAGCAGACGCTCAGGCGGGGCTGAGTAGGGTGGGAGCCGCACCGCGCCGCTCTTGCGAAAGGAACCCGATGACCGTCAGCCCTCGTGCGCTGTTCCGGAGTTTCGCCCTCGCCGAGATGTTCACCTGGGCCGGGCTCATCTCAGCGATCGTGCTCCGCGCGATGGACGTCGTGAACCTCGTGCCGATCGCGGGCGGCATCCACGGCTTCGTGTTCCTGTGCTACTCGGTGACGACCGTGTTCGTCTGGGTCAACCAGCGGTGGCGCCCCTCGATCGGGCTCGCCGGGCTTCTGTGCGCGGTGGTGCCGTTCGCGACGGTGCCGTTCGACAGGTGGGTGGATCGGCACGGCCTGCTCAAGGGCCACTGGCGCCTCGCCCCCGGCGGCGACGCACCGGTGGGCTTCATCGAGCACCTGCAGGCCTTCGTGCTGCGCCGCCCGATCCTGTCGGTCGTGCTGCTCCTCGCCCTTGTCACCGCAGTGTTCGTCGCGCTGCTGTGGCTCGGCCCGCCGCAGCTCCCCGGCAAGTGACTCGGGGAAGCCGCGCCACCTGACTCAGTGCTCGTGCGGATCCTTGTCGGCCTCGCGCAGCGGCTTGAGGGCGCCTGCCCAGCGCTCGAGCTGATCGAACATGACCTGTACGCGGGGCAGGTGCTGCGGGCCGGGCGCGAAGGTCTGGAAGTTCTCGAAGTCGGTCATGAGCGAGAACGCCATCTGCGTGCGCACTCCCGCGAGCTGCATCTCGGCGGCGACGCCGCGAAGGTGCTCGACCGCGCGCGCTCCGCCCGCTCCGCCGTAGCCGACGAAGGCCGCGGCCTTGTCGGTCCACTCGGTGTAGAGCATGTCGATGGCGTTCTTGAGCACGGCCGAGTAGGAGTGGTTGTACTCGGGAGTCACGAAGACGTACCCGTCGTACTGCGAGATGACCTGCGACCAGTCGCGCTGGAACTTCTCGTCGTACTGGCCCATCGCGGGCGACATCGGCTCGTTGAAGAAGGGGAGCGGGTGCTCTGCGAGGTCGACGAGCTCGTAGCTCGCGTCGCGGACCTCCGACTGCTCGAGGATCCACCTCGCCACCGACTCGCTCTTGCGGCCCGGGCGGGTGCTGCCGATGATGATCGCGATGCGAAGGTCACTCATGGGGAGTCTCGTTTCTCTCTGGGTTGCGTCCGTGCGACGAACCAGTAGAACGCTACTCGTCTCCGGTTTCTTCCGATGACTCATCGAGGGTTTCTTCCGATGATTCACCGAGGCGTCTGATGAGGCGGCTCAGCGCCGATTCCGTGATGCCGAGGTACGAGGCGATGTCGCGCTGGTTCACGCGCCCGGCGATGCCCTGCCGCTGCATGAGGCTGCGGTAGCGCTCGGCGGTGTCCTTGGTGCGGAGATGGAGGATGCTGCTGTACTGCTCCTCGACGTAGGTCCAGAGGAAGGCGGTCTGCACCTCTCCCCACTGCGGATACTGCCGCGAGAGCTGCTGCACGACGCGGTAGTCGAGGCGCAGCACAGTGGTCGGCTCGATGGCGTAGGCGGTCATCGGCGGGATGATCGAGCGCTTGCCGAGCCGCTTGGAGACCGAGAACGGCGTGCTGTGGGAGTTCGCCCACAGCGGCAGGAGGCGGGTCGCGATCACCGATCCACCCACGAAGAACTCCGAGATCTGCCCCGCGATCTCCGGCGTCTCGTGCACCTCTTTGATGAGGCCGCTGAGGATGATGAGGATGTCGCGCTCGCTCTGCTCGACCTCGGCACGGGCCGGATAGCGGATGAGTTTCACGGTTCGGGCGAAGCTGTCCCACTCGGGGAGCGGCGAGCTCGTGTACCGGTTCGCGACGGCGTGCAGGACCGTGATCGCGGAGCGGATGAGCACCCGATCGCGCAGCTCCCTAGGCCTGTCCATGGGCAACGAGGATAGCCGACGCGCGGAGCGGTTCGGCCTGTGCCGACTGCCGCTGCAGTGTGATCCCCGGGTGCATCGAGTGTGAACCGGGGGTGACTTTCGCTGATCTGCTTGATCATGATCAATTCGGCGCTTGCGCCTGGTAACCAGACGTCCGTATCAATGATTCCGTTGGCGTTCGCAGACGTGCGCCAAGCATGAATTTTGGATCGGGGGGTCCCAAATGAATACATCGATGCTGCCTGCCGTAAAACGGCGGGATCTCAGACGCAAGGCGCAGCGACCGGGCAAGGTGCTCAGGGGACTGCTGAGCGTGATGGCGGTGTTCGCCGTCGTCTTCGGGGGCGTGACGCCCGCGTTCGCCGCCAGCGGCGAGGTCGACCTCGTGAAGACGCTGGACTCCGTGCAGGAGAACGGCAACACCACCGACGTCTTCCAGACCGGTGGCCTGGTCCGCTACAACCTCAAGCTGTCGTGCCTCTCGATGACCACCGAGTGCGTGACGGGAACGATCACCGACGTGCTCGACCCGAACCTCGAGTTCGTGCAGGTCTACCGTCCGCAGGAGACCGCCACCTTCACCAGCTCCGCGAGCTACAACGCGGCCAATCGCACGGTCACGATCGTGGCCGGCAGCGATGCGAAGCCCTTCATGGGCGGCGACACGGCGGAGTTCGTCGTGGTCGCGCGCGTGAAGTCGTTCCCGGCCGACAACCTCGTGCCGGGCGATCCGACGCACGGCCTGATCCCGAACACCGCGAGTGCGCTGCCGAAGGACGGCGACACCCCGCGCGTCTCCGGCCCCGTCGATATCAGGGTGCCGAAGCCCACCCCGGATTGGGGGGTCAAGAAGGTCACGGCCACGACTACGGTCGGCGTCGGAGAGACCGTCGGCTACGAGGTGCGGCTCACCATCCCAGTTGACGCCACGCTCGGCAACGTGGACCTTGCGAGTGCGGTCGTCGTCGACACCTACCCGGCCGGCGCGGTCGTCGTCAACGCCGACGGCGGCGTGGTCGACACGGTGAACCACACCATCACCTGGAATGTTCCGGCCATGACTGTCGCCCACGTGGCGGCGAGCTGCGGCACCTGGGCAGGCGTCTGCGTCTCCTACGACTGGGTGAAGCGCCCGCGGATCCAGTTCCCGGCGCCTCCGTTCGCCGATGGCAACGTGGTCAAGAACAACGTCGACGCGAGCTTCAACTTCGTAGACGGCACCACCGGCACCGGCCACGACGACGTCGACGTGCGGCTGGTCACGGGCACCCTGAGCGCTTCGTTCGGAAAGACCGGCCCGGGGAACGCGACCGTCGGCGAGCGCATCAACTACAACCTCTACTACTACAACAACGGCACCCTGACGGCGCCGAACGTGGTGGTCGAGGATACGGTCCCCGCCGGTATCGAGGACCTCGTGCTGCTCACGCCGAACAGCAACGGGAGCACGTGGACCATCGAGATCCAGCAGGCCGGTGTCTGGTCGACGCTGCAGACCGGGACCAACTCGGTG
>CAKUSI010000002.1 GCA_934678955.1 uncultured Austwickia sp.
AGGACGTCCTCCAGGGCGGTGAGCGTCTCGCTGTCCAGGTCGTTGGTGGGCTCACCGAGCACTCCGATAGACATACAGGAAGCGCACCTACTGCTATGGAAACCACTGCTCTCATCGCGCCGCTCCTATCCGACAGACTGGTGTGAGACGCCCAGGCTGAGCGGAACTTGACTGGGGCGGGGACGGGAGAAGTAGGTCCATGACCACCATCGCAGCAGTGGTCGGCTCGGAGGAGACGACGACCATGACCAGCCCGACGGCATCGACTCCGGCGGCGGATGGGCCGCGGGCGGGGCGTGCGAGGCGGCGCACGTTCACCACCGAGTAGAAGCGTCGGATCGTCGCCGAGTACGAGGCTGCCCCGATCGGGACGAAGGGGGCGGTACTGCGCCGGGAACGGCTGTACGACTCCCACCTGCAGGAGTGGCGGGCCGCGATCACCGCCGGCACGTTGGATGACCCGCCGAAGCGGGGCCGGCCCGCCAAGACCGCCGAGGAGGCCCGGATCGGCGAGTTGGAGCGGCAGATCGCCCGGCTCGAGGCCGAGGCGGCGCGGAAGGACGAGGTCATCGCCGATCGTGATGCCGCACTCGAGGTCTTGGGAAAAGGTGTCGCGTTCTTGGAGGCGCTCTCGTCGCGGAGCGCGCGATGACCCGCAGCACCTGGCGGGCCTGGCAGGCCGTCACCGTCGACGAACTCACCCCGCACACCGGCCTCGGCACCGCCTGCGAGTTGGTCGGCCGGTCGCGGGCCACCCACCACCGGCAAGCCCACCCGAAATCCAAGGTGTTCGGGCCTTACCCGAAACCGAAGCATCCAGCGGAGCTGTCTGCCGAGGAACGCGAGCGGATCCTGGCGGTGTTGAACAGCAAGCAACGACTACGCGAACTCGTCGGTGGCCCAAGTGTGGGCCTGCGAGCTCGACGAGGGCCGCTACTGGAGCTCACAACGCACGATGTACCGGATCCTGGCCGCGGCAGGCCAGGGCGGGGAACGCCGCCGACAGGCCACCCACCCGCCCCGGGCGATCCCTGAACTGGTCGCCGAAGCCCCCAATGTCGTCTGGTCCTGGGATACGTATGTGCGTACCTGGGCCGGGTTCGTCTATGTGGCGTTCATCCTCGATGTCTACTCCAGGCGTATCGTTTCCTGGCATGCCTGCACATCCAAACAGACCGATTCGGTCATGACGCCCCTGAAGATGGCATTTTGGCAGCGCGAACGCGAAGGTCACCCGGTGACCTCGGGCCGGTTGCTACATCATAGCGACGCCGGAAGTCAGTATACTTCTCTCCGGTTGACCAGGCATCTAGACTTGGAGAAGATCTCCGCTTCGCTCGGATCGGTGGGCGACGCCTACGACAATGCGCTCATGGAATCCGGTGACGGCCTGTACAAGACCGAATGCATCCGCACGGACGTGTTCCATCGAGGCCCGTACATGACAATCTCGGACGCGGAATACGCGACCGCCGGGTGGGTCGAATGGTGCAATAATCGGTGATTGCATTCAGCAATCGGTCGCCTCACGCCAATGAGGCTTATTCAGCCGGCTTGTAGGTGAAAGTGGAGTCCGATGACTGCGCTGATGGTGTCCCTGAATGTTTTGAGGGGTCGGCGGTAGTCGTAGGTGAAGATCTTCCAAGCCTTGATGTGGGCGACTCCTCGTTCGACGATCCAGCGTATTTTGTGAATGGCGGTGTTCGTCGCCTTCTCGGTTTCGGTGAGGTCCCGGGAGGTGGGCTTCCGGGTGGGGGTGTGGATTCCGGCGCCGATATAGCCTTTGTCGCCGATCCACTGCGAAAGGTCAAGTCCTTCGAGCAGCTGGGATTCGGCGAGGGCGTGCATGTCGTGGCGTGACCCGTCAACGGGGTCGCTGACCCACGCCAGGGTTCCGTTCAACGTGACCGCGATCTGGATGTTGTAGCCGGTCGTCTTGTGCTTCCCGGAGTAAAGCTCGCGGTGATCGCGCCATGACCAGCAGGGCAGCAGGGTTCCTTCGATCACCTAGACGGCGTCGGCGGACAGGTCTTCTGGCAGCGGGCAGCACTGTGACAGGAGCGTCTTCAGCGTGGTGGTGACGGCGTCGATGACTCGGCTGATCGTGGGTTGGGAGGTCCCGAACGTCTCGGCCAGGTCTTCCTGGGTTCGATTGCTTCGCCAGTAGGTGGCGGTGATCTGGATCGCCCGGAACATTTTGATCGACGGAGGACAGGTCGGGATCGGCCCGTTGTGAAAGTCATGAATGCGCGCCGCGAGCTCGGTGATCTGCGCGGTCGTCATCCCGGTGGTATGATACATGTCGGCGGCTTTCTTCTTGAGTCTTGAGTCTGGTAACCCAATTCTCTCGAGAAAGCCGTCCTTTACGTTCACGACACGCCGAAGAGCTGCGCCTTGGTAATTCCCGGTTCAGTTAAGAGCACTCAGCTCGCTGAATAAGCCTCAATGCAGGTCGAGCAGGCCTACGACGCTGCCCTCACCCTCGAGGAGCAGCCGGTGTAGCAGCGGCAGAGAACCCGTGCCGGTTCACATCACCAGCGACTTCGCCACAGGCCCAGACATGATCGAAGTCTAACCAACCAGAAGCGCTTTAACGACTCACCACACCAGAACGAGGAACCACAACAAGAATGGTCAGTTGCACCGTTCGTAGGACAGTCCCCGATCTGCTTGATCGTCACCCCCTCCTCGCGCTGGCAGGCGACCCGACCAACTCGTCACAGAATTCCTTCAGATACAGTTCCCCGCACCGCTGGGGACGGCCCCCCACCAACGATTCACTCACATATCCCATTCAACCTGACGCCCCCGACCGTTCCTACAATGAGCGTGGAGATTGAGCCAGACCTGTGCGGCTCCCGCAGTGACCAGCGGGGCCTCAGCGGGCCGTCGCCGAGGGGACCGAGCGCCACGGCACAGCGGTCCGTCCCGGGCGGAGCCACATTAGGGCGAACGCAGCGAAGACCACCGCGGCGGCCGCGGCGGCCACCGCACCGACCACCAGGGAGGCCGGTACCTCGGCCAGGCGGCCCGCGGCGATCCAGCCAAGCCCCCACGCCATGGCCGCTGCGACGCCGACGGGCGCCCGCAGGACCCGGGCGAACACCACCCCTAGCGCCGCAGCCACCACGAGCACCACGACCGCGGCGACCTGGTTGCCAGTGGATCCCAGGTCGATTCCCTGCGCCACCGCGGCGGCCGTCACGTTCGCGCACGTCGCCACCGCGACCCAGCCGAGGTAGAGGCCGAAGGTCACGTCGAGCGCGATGCGCTCCACTGGGGCCGAAGCAGCCCGTCCCGCCAGCCGCTTCATCACCTGCCCAAGGACCACGGCGAGCAGGGCGATGTCGAGCACGCTCAGCCACAGCCAGCCCGCCTGCGTGATGCCCAGCCAGGCGCCGTTCAGCACCATGGACGCCGCGGGGAGCCACGCCAGCCCGCGCGCCCGCTCGGAGGCGCCGCCGGCCGGCGTCCACAACCAGACGACGTAGGCCACCAGGAGCAGGTAGATCACCGACCAGATGGAGAAGGCCGGCGTGGCGGGGGCCAGCAGGGTCGCATCGGCGGACAGCGCGCCGCCCGCCGTCCGCTCGACCGGGTTGCCCAGCAGCCCGACGCCCCACAGCGTGCCCAGGCCCATGAGGAGGAGCGCCGCGGTGTCGAGGAGTCGCCTCATCAGGATGGTCATGCGTTCGCCTTTCTTTCGCTTCTCAGGAGGAGGATGTGCCGTGGACGGGCCCTCGCGAGGGCGACGAGCCCGGCCACGGTGGCGCAGGCAGCCAGCGCGCCCACCACAGCGGCGGACGCCCGCCCCCACTGCTGCGGGTCGGCACCGGCGAGCGCACGCCGGACGGCCACGTCGTAGCCGAGCAGCCCACCGGCCGGGTCGCCGAGCAGGTCGGCGGCGTCCGTTTCACGGCGGACGGCCTCGTGGATGAGGCTCCCGACCAGGGGTTTCGCGATCGAGGCGGGCACGGGCGTAATCAGGCCGACCCAGTGCGACGCGAGCCACGGCGTGAGCACCGGCACCGTCGCGACCCGGCGGGGCCGCAGCCCGGCGATCTGTGCGTAACGCCGCATCATGTCGGCGTAGGTGAGCACCTCGTCCATGCCGATGTCGATGGTGCGGTTGACGTCGGGCGGCAGGTCGGCCGCACGGACGAGGTAGTGCACCACGTCGGCCAGGGCGATCGGCTGGATGCGGTTGGTCAGCCACCGCGGCCCGACCATGACGGGCAGCCGTTCGGTGAGGTGGCGCAGCATCGCGAACGACGCCGATCCCTCCCCCAGCACGACACCCGCCTGCAGAACAGCGGTGGGCACGCCGGACCCCAGCAGGATCTCGCCCACCTCGACGCGGGAGGCCAGGTGTGGGGAGAGGTGGCCCTCAGGGTGGAGGCCGCTGAGGTACACGATGCGCTCCGTTCCCGCCTTCCGGGCCGCGTCGGCGAACCCCGTGGCCAGCGCCCGGTCACGCGTGACGAAGTCGCCCTCGTCGTCCATGGAGTGCAGGAGGTAGTAGGCCACGTCGGCCCCCCGCAGGGCCCGGTCCAGGACGGCTGCGTCGGCGGCGTCCCCGTGGGTCACCTGGACGTGGTCGCGCCAGGCGGGGTCCAGCGAGTCCGGGTGACGTGTCAGCACGCGCACCTCCCAGCCCTCGTCGAGCAGGGCGGGCACCAGGGATACGCCGATGGTGCCGGTGGCGCCGGTGACGAGTGCTGTTCTGGCCATGGTCAACCTCCCAGGGTGAGGACGGGGCCGAGCAGGAAGAGCATCCCGAGCGACCAGGTGAGGTGGGCGGCGATGGGTCCGGCCACGCCGCCGGTGACGCGGCGCTGCGCCGCGGTGAGCAGGCCCAGGCATGCCGCCGCGAACGTCAGCAGCGGCACGCCCGAGAACAACGTGGACGCCGTGTAGAGGGCTGTGGAGCCCAGCAGGTCCCACCGCGGCCCGACCGCGGCGTAGACGGCGCCGCGGAAGAGCAGCTCCTCGGCGACGCCGTTGACCACGGTGATCGCCGCTACGACCCACACCGAGCCCACCCGCGCATGGTCCAGCAGCTCGTCGACCGGAGCCCGCAGGACCGGGATCCGCGCGATGACGAACGCGCCCGCGAGGAACACCGCCAACAGCATCGCGCCCAGGATCAACCCCTGGAGGACGCCGCGGCTCGCAGCTCCCGATCGGGTCCGTCCGCGGCCCAGCCGCAGCGGTCCGGACGCCAGCGCACCCGCCGCCCACAGCCCGGCGACGCCTGCGGCGGCTCCGTAGAACAGGGGGTCGCCCGGACGGATGGCCAGCGTCCAGCCCAGGGCGAGCGCACCCACCAGCACGGTGAGGGCGACCACGACGCGGCGGCGCACCTGCTGCGCGCGGGTCTCGGGCAGCGGCGACCCCACCGGGCTGAGCAGGGACGCCCGGAAGAAGGCCCGCAGCTCGCCCAACGGGCCGCGGCGGCCCACCGGCGCATCCGTCAGGTCAGGCACGCGACCCCACCGCCCCCCGCACCTCGGCGTAACGTGCCAAGGCCTCGCGTCGCTCGACGCCGTGGTCGACGATGCGCTCGGGGTAGCCGTGCGCGTACCCGTCGGCCACCGCCCAGGGCTCGTGGGCGTCGGCGCCGGGCACGTGGGCCAACTCGGGGATCCACCGTCGGACGTAGTCGCCGTTTGGATCGAAGCGCTGCGCCTGCAGGACGGGGTTGAAGACCCGGAAGTAGGGTGCCGCGTCCGTCCCGGTGCCAGCGGTCCACTGCCAGCCGTGGGTGTTCGAGGCGAGGTCGCCGTCGACGAGGTGGTCCAGGAACCATTTCGCGCCGACCGGCCACCACACGTGCAGGTCCTTCGTCAGGAAGCTGGCCGTCACCATGCGCACCCGATTATGCATCCAGCCGGTCGCCAGCAGTTGACCCATACCGGCGTCCACGAGCGGGAAGCCGGTGCGGCCCTGTTGCCACGCCTCCACCAGGTCCGGCTCCTCCTCGTACCGCAAACCGGCGAGCGCGGGACGCAGGTCGGCCTCGAGGCTCTCCGGGTGGTGGTGCAGCACGTCGGCGTAAAACTCCCGCCAGGCCAGCTCGGTGGTGAAGCGCTCGGCGTCCGGCCCCCCGTACGCCTGGAGGTCGGCCAGCAGGGTGCGCGGGTGCAGGACGCCGAACTTCAGGTACGGCGAGAGCTGGGAGGTGCCGTCCAGGTCGGGACGGTCCCGGTGGGTCGCGTATCCCACCAGCCCGTCCTCGAGGAAGGCGCGCCATCGCGCCACCGCCGCCTCCTGCCCCGCCGGGGGCAGGTCGGGGACGCCCGGAGCGTCCAGTGCCGCCTCCAGGCGGGCCCACGTCTCGTCTGCCGGGGCGGCCGGCGCGAGGACCAGGCCCTCCGGCTCCGCGGCCGGGGCGCGCCAGGCGTGCTCGCGCCACACCTTGGCGAAGGGAGTGAACACCTCGAACGGCTTGCCCTCCCTGGTGCGGACGCGCCCGGGCGTGACCGCGGACGGGCTGCCCGTTTCGACCCACGCCACGCCGCGCTCGACGAGTGCTTCCCGGACGCAGGCGTCCCGGGCGGCCCCCGCAGGCTCTGTCTCGGTGGAGACGTGGACGGACGCCGCCCCTCGGGCCGATACGAAAGCCGGCAACACCTGGGCCGGCTCGCCGTGGAGCAGGGTCAGGTGCCCGAACCAGGTCTCCCGAAGCGCGAGCAGGGTTGCCGCCAGCCATGCTCGTCGGGCAGCCCCTGCAGTATCGAAGAACGCTGGGTTGAGGACGAAGCAGACCGTGACGCCACCGCCCGCCGCGCGCTCGTGCGCCGCCGCGAGGGCGGGGAGGTCCGCTCGGCGCAGGTCGCGCCGGAGCCAGACGATCGCGCTCATGAAGCCAGCCTAGGGATTGAACAAACATTGCACAAGTGACGGACGCGCGCGCTACGGTGGTGCCCGATCGACGGCAGAGGAGCCTCCGTGACCACGCCTGCACCCACCCCCGCTCGTCGCGAGCCGGCGAGCGCGAGGTGCCCCGCGTGGCCCAGGAGGGGAGCCTGTGGCGGATCCGGTCCCTCCCGGTCGCCCGGCAGGTGCTACGGGCCCGCCGCGAGACCACGCAGGCCGGCTTCACGGCCGAGTGGATCCCCAAGGGCCGGCTGCGGCACCACCCGATCCTGATCTCCGATTGTTCGACCTCGCCGCGCCTGGGCCGGACGCCGCGGCAGTGGGCCGTGGCCGCGGCCAACGGGCTGGTCCCCCTCATCCGGTTCCACCTGGCCGACGTACGCCCCGCGATCCGGACGCGGCGCCGGCGTGCGGCGAACGACATCATCAGCCACCTGCTCGCCGAGGGCTACACCGACGCCGACATCTTCGTCGAGTGCCTCACCTACGGCACCGCGGGCATGGTGACAACCCGCGAGTTCATCACGATGGCAGCCTGGGACCTGCTCGACAACGGGGCCCTGCGCGACCGCTACCGGGCGGCCGAACGCCCCGAACGACTGGCGATCCTGAACGAGGTCCTGCGCCTGGAGCCGATGGTGGGCCACCTGTACCGACGGACGACGGCTCCCTTCACCCTGACGGAGGAGAACCAGAGCTGGGCCGTCGCCGCCGGGGACCTGCTCGACGTCGGCGTCCGGCAGGCCAACGCCGACCCGGACGCCGTGGGCGCCGACGCGCTGAGCCTGTGCCCCGGGCGCCGCCTGCCCCCCGGCGTCAACGAGGCCGGGCTGAGTTTCGGGGACGGTGCGCACCGGTGCCCCGGGCAGCCGCTCGCCGTCCTGGAGGCCGACGTGCTGCTCAGCCGCCTGTTGGCCCGCGATCCCGCCCTGGTCGGCAAGCCAACGCTGGGCTGGGACGACCTCATCGCCGGCTACTCACTGCGGGGCCTCCGCGTCCGGCTCGGCGCACCCGCCACCACGCCGAGGAGACATCCCTGATGGACGACCGCTACCAGTACCTGGCGCTGATGGCCGCCTGCGTGCTGCTCACGCTGCCCCTGGAGTTCCTGCTGCGCGCGCGGGTGTGCCGGCGGCCGGTGCGCCTGGCCCTGGCGATGCTGCCGACCTTCGTCATCTTCGTGGCCTGGGACATCCTGGGGATCGTGCGCGACCACTGGTCCTACAGCCCGCGCTTCACCACGGGCATAATGCTGGGCCCCATGCCCCTGCAGGAGCTCGTGTTCTTCCTCGTGATCCCCGTGTGCGGGCTGCTGACCCACGAGGCCGTCGGCACCGTGCTTCGGCGCGGCCGCGGTCGGGAGGATGACGCGCATGCCTGAGTACACCGTCCTCACCGTGTCGTCCATCCCCGCCCTCGTCGCGGTGGAGTTCTTCTGGCTGCGGACCGGCCTGTTCGGGAGGCTCCAGTACTGGCTCGCCATCGCGATCGTCTTCTTCTTCCAGATCTGGGTCGGCGGATGGCTGACCAAGGTGAGCGACCCGATCTTCCTCTACAACCCGGCTGGCCCACCACTCGGGCGTCCGCTTCCCCTGGGACATCCTGGTGGAGGACTTCGGCTTCGGCTGGGTGATGGTCACCCTGACCCCGCTCGTGTGGGAACGCCTGGGCCGTCGCACCCCGCACCCGCACCCGCACCCGCACCCGCACCCGCACCCGCACCCGCACCCGGAGGCATCATGAACCAGAACGGCCGACATAGTGCCCTGCCCGGACGCGACCGTCGCGCGGTGCTCCACCCAGCTCCGGGGGGCGCCGGGCGACTGGACTCCGACCGGCACGTCCTCGTCGTCGGCGGCGGCATCGCCGGGCTGGCCGCGGCGACGGTCCTGGCCGAGCGCGGTGTCCGGGTCACCCTGGCCGAGGCAACCGACCGGCCCGGCGGTCGGGTGGCGGCGTGGCCGCTGGCCGACGGGCGCACGATGAGCCGCGGCTTCCACGCCTTCTTCCGGCAGTACTAGAACCTCCGCGCGCTGCTGCGTCACATCGATCCCGATCCGCTTCCTGACTCCCAGTCGACGACTACCCGCTCCAGCGCCCCGACGGGTTGCGCGACTCGTTCACCGGCCCGCCCACCACCCCGCCGTGGTCGGTGCTGGAGTTCGTCCGGCGCAGCCCGTCGTTCACCCTCGCCACGCTGGCCCGGGTCAATCTCCCTGCTGCCCTCGAACTGCTCAGGGTCCGGTTCCCGGGCACCCATGCCGCCTACGACGGCGAGTCGGCCGCCCAGTTCCTGGACCGGCTGCGCTTCCCGCCCGAGGCGCGCGCCCTCGCGCTGGAGTTGTTCGCGCGCTCCTTCTTCGCCGACCCGCGCGAGTTCGGGGCCGACGAACTGGTCGCGGTGTTCCACACCTACTTCATGGGCTCGGCCGAGGGGCTGCTCTTCGACGTGCCCGACGACGACTACGACACAGCGCTGGGCCCCCCTCGTCCGCCACCTGGCCGCGCTCGGCGTCACAATCCGCACGGACGCCCGCGTCACGGACCTCACGCTGGCCGCCGACCGGGTGACGGCGCTGGTGTCAGGCGAACCCGTCGAGGCGGACGCCTGCGTCCTGCGGCCGACCCACGCTCCGCCCGCGAAATGGTGGCGGCGCTGCCGGACGCCGACCCGGCGTGGCGCGACGCCGTCGCCGCGACCCGCAACGCGCCCCCGTTCGTGGTCATCCGTCTCTGGCTGGACCGCGCCGTGGACGCCGAACGTCCTGCCTTCCTCGGCACCACCGGGTACGGCGACCTGGACAACGTGTCGGCGCTCGAGCGCTTCGAGGCGAGCGCCGCCGGCTGGTCGCGGGCCACCGGCGGCTCGGTGGTCGAGTTGCACGCGTACGCATGCCCGACGTGGCGTCCGACCGGGGCGCCGCGGACGCCGTGGCGGCCCGGCTCGAGGACGAACTGCACCGCGTGTTCCCCGAGACGGCTGGGATCGCCGTGCGCCACCGCGAGGTCCTCGTCCGTGACGACTGCGTCCTCATCACGCCCGACCCCTGGGAGGTGCGCCCCGGCGTCCGGACGCCCTCGCCTCGCCTCGTGCTCGCGGGTGCCTGGGTGCGCTGCGACCATCCCGTGGCGCTCATGGAGCGTGCCGCGACCACGGGCTTCCTGGCCGCCAACGAGTTGCTCGGCGGCTGGGGCGCCCGGGAGAGAACGTGTGGACCGTGCCACTGCGGGGGATCCTGGCGCGTCCCACGCGCTGAACCACTCGCCGCCGACGAGCCGCTCAGATGTCGGCGCCACCCTCGTCGAGGAGCGGGGGCTCGGGGGGCGCCGCCTGCCCGGTGTCGCGCGGCGTGAGGGGCATCAGGTCCCAGGCAGCGGACAGCGCCGCGGTCCCCGGGTTCCTGCGGGCGCCGGGGGTGAGGTCGTCCAGGCCCATCGCCGCCCAGAAGTCCCGGTGCTGTTCGCAGTCCAGCACAGCGGTGACCTGCCCGCGCACCGGGGCCCGGTTGCGGCCCGCGGTGACGTGCAGGAAGCGGTGGCCGGAATCCTTGGCCCGCCACGCGACCACCTCCGGGTGGGACAGGACCAGCGCCCAGGCGAGTAGTTCGGACGGGCCCGCGACCGTGGCGGTCACGTCGCCGACGATGTCGAGGTCACGGCTGATCCGAAGCAGGATCGCCAGTTCATGCGCATCCTTGGCCGGGTACACGATTCTGCCTCCATCCGGTTCAGGCACCGACAACTGGTTCTATTTCACCACCCCGGAGAGCGTGTCAGGGGCCTCGGAGGATTGTCAACGCTGCGGAACCCCGACGGTGACCGACCGCAGCGCGACCGCCAGCTTCTCGGCGTCCGGCACGCGGATGCGTCCGCCGAACACGTCGTAGTCGGCGGCTTCGATGCGGTCGAGGATGCGACTGTAGAGCACCAGGGCCGTCCCCACGCAGCGCCGGGAGGCGGGAGGCAGCAGGGGCATTCCTTCCTCCGCGTGGGCGTACAGGGTGTGGGCGCGGGCCACCTGCTCGGCCATCATCGCCCGCCAGGCGGGCGTGACGGTACGCAGCCAGGGGTCGGCGCCGTGGCGCCGCAGGTCGGCCTGGGGCAGGTAGACGCGCCCCCGGTCGAGGTCCTCGGCGACGTCGCGCAGGAAGCTGGTCAGCTGGAACGCGTTGCCCAGCGCCCGCGCGGGTTCCTTCGCCGCAGCGGAGTACGGCTCGAGCACCGGCAGCATCATCTCCCCGATCACGGCCGCCGAGCCCTCCATGTAGCCGTCAAGCAACTCCTCCCAGGCCTCCCACGTGTCGCGCTCCAGGTCGGACGCCATCGCCGCGAAGAACCGCTCGAAGCACTCCCGAGACGTCCCGCGCCGCCGGAGCTGTCGACGATCGCGGCCATCACGGGTTCCTTGGAGCCTGCCTCCAGCGCCGTGAAGAGGGTCTTGCAGAAAGCCAGCAGGCGCTCCGCCGGCGTCCCCTCCTGGGGGCCCGCGAGGTCACCCGATCAGGCTCGTCGACGATGTCATCGGGGAGCCGACAGAGGGCGTACACGGTGAACATGTCGCGGCGTTGCGCGGGCGGCAACAACCGGCCCCCCAGTAATACGTCGTGCCGTACTGCTTGGTGAGTTCGCCGCAGCGCCGGTACCCGGCTTCGAGTCGTCATCGGTCGAACTCCCGGACGCGCTGGGCCACGAGCTTGCCCGAGATCAGCACCATCGGGATGCCCACGCCCGGCGTGGTTCCGGAACCGGCGAACCAGGCCGGGACCCTCCGATCGACGTTGCGGGGTCGGAAGGGTCCGGTCTGCGGCAGCGTGTGGGCCAGGGAGAACGGCGTCCCCGCCTCCATGCCCTGGGCGTGCCAGTCCGCCGGGGTCACGAGCTCTTCTGTCACGATGTCGGTGGGGTGCCCGAAGTCGCCGAGGAAGGCGTGCAACCGGTCCCGGAGCAGCGGACCCTCCTTCTCCCAGCCAATCGCCCCACCGCCAGATTGGGCACCGGCTCCAGGGCGTAGAGGGTGCGCGCCCCTTCGGGTGCCGCACCCGGGTCGTCCCGCGAGGGGACGGCGATGAAGCGGGACCGGTCCCGCATCGGGACGCTGCGCACCAGCAGGTCGGTGAACGCGTCCGACCAAGCCTCCCCGAAGTGGATGTTGTGGTGGCCGGTCGCCTCGGGCAGGTCCTCCCGGACGCCGACGAAGTCGTCGAACGCCCTTGCGTCCTTCCGGCCGCTCTCCGCCTCGATGACCTCACGCATCTTCTCGTGGCCGGGGCGCACCAGCAGGCGCGATCCGTCGGCGAAGAAGGCGTGGCAGGCGGGGTCGAGCATCTGCAGGGTGACGTAGGCCCCGACGGTGCGACCGACCGCCCTGAACGCCTCCTCCAGCTGCGGTACCATCGTGAACACCATGGGTGCGGTTTCGAATTGGAACCTATCACGCGCAACGTGCCGTTGCGCCCGCCCGGGAAGGACTCGCGCTCGACGACCGTGACGCGATGGCCTGCTTCCGCTAGGTCCAGGGCCGCGGCCAGCCCGGAGAGGCCGTCACCCACCACGATGGTGTGCTTGTCCGGTGCGGTCACGCCGACCGCCAGGCGATAGAGCCAGTAGGCCAGGGTGGTGCGGACGCGCTTGCCCCGCCCGATCAACAGGCCGCGCCATCCGGGCAGGTCGTGGCGCAGCACGTCTACCCCGAGCCCGGCGGAGAACTCCTCCCAGTCCTCGGCCAGGGCCGAGAGCTTGTCCTCCAGCAGGGAGTCCACGTCGCGACGCGCGGCATCGGGGTCGGGGCTCTGGTGGTGGCCGAACGAGGTCTTGGACGCCATGGCGGCCATCATGAGCGGCACCTGACGCGCCGCCCACGGGCTGTACACGTCCGGCGTCGCCGTGATGGCCGCGGTCAGGCTCTCCCAGGGCACCCGGGCCCAGTCGGCCACCTCAGCGGCGTCCGGACGGGGATCCTCGTCGGCGACGAACCCGGCGTAGACCGGGCACACCTCGTTCTCGACGATGCCGGAGGCGTCCGTGGCCCGGTAGCGGAAGTCGGGGAGGAGCGGGATGAGTGGACCCACGACCAGCCCCAGTTCCTCGCGGATGCGACGCCGGGCGGCGGCCTCGATGCCCTCCCCCGGGCGGGGGTGGCCACATGCCGAGTTCGTCCAGACGCCGGGCCAGGTGCTCTTGGCCAGGGCGCGCGCCGGGTCACCAGCACCTCGCCCCGGGCGTTGAACAGGTAGGTGGAGAAGGCCAGGTGGAGCGGCGTGGCGTCGGTGTGGACACGGAGGCGGTCAGCGCGCCCGATCGGGCGTTCCTGCTCGTCCAGCAGGACGACATCGTCGCCGACAGGTGATGTCGCCAGCTCGTGGCGAGGGTAACGGGGCTGGCTCATCATGGCTCCGTCCAATGTTGGTACAACCTCTCCGCGGTAGACCGCTGATTACGCGCTGCGCAAGACATTTCGTCCAATGTTTGTATAAGCTGGACCTTCGACTCCTCGCAAAGGAGGAAAAGGGTGTACACGGTCAGCCAGGCTGCGGCACTCACCGGCACCCCCACGGCGACACTGCGTGCCTGGGAACGCCGGTACGGCGTCATCGAGCCCACGCGAACCGAGGGGGGCTACCGGCTCTACAACGCGACACAGATCGCCCTTCTCCGCGAGATGGTGGCCCGCATCGAGGGCGGGATGAGACCCGCGCAGGCGGCCGCCAGCCTGGCCGGCCCACGCAAGCGGGCGGGGAGTCTCGGTGACCCCGACCTGGTCGCCGCCGCGGCGTCGCTGGATCCGGCCAGGCTGCAGGCGACCATCGAGGAGGCCTTCGCGGCGTCCGCCTTCGAGGTGGTCGTCACCACGTGGCTCCTTCCCCAACTCAGGGCTCTGGGTGAGGCGTGGGCGGACGGAAGGGTCTCGGTCGCACAGGAGCACTTTGCCTCCGCCGGACTGATGACCGCGGTGGCCTCGACGTTCGCCGACACCGTCGCAGACCCCAACGGGGCGACGGTGCTTGTCGGACTCCCAGCCGGCGCCCGCCACCAACTGGCCCTCTACGCGTTCGCCACCTGCCTGCGCCGTCTCGGCCTCAACGTGCTCTACCTGGGCGCGGACCTGCCGGCGGAGGAGTGGCTCTCCGCGGCGCGCGTCCAGCGCCCGCGCGCGGCCGTCCTGGGCGCGCACTCCCCTCGGGACGCCGCCGCCGGCGGCCTAGTGGTCGAGGCGCTGGCCGGTTCGTCTATCCCCGTCTGGGTGGGTGGCGCCACAGCCAATGAGGTACAGGGGGCCACGCCGCTCCCCGATGACCCCCCCGAGGCGGCGCGGCAACTGCATCGGATCCTGCGAGGCCAACAAACCTGAGGCGGCTCCTACCCCGTGGGGTCGACAGGCAGTTCGCCCGTGAGCGCAACGTCCTCCGCGATATCGCGCAACTTCCGGTTGAGATGCAGGGCTACCGCGTTGTTGATCGGGTCGTGATGTTCGGTATGGGTTCGTTGTCGAGCAGGGCGATGACACGTTCGACGCGGCGGGCCATCGCGGCAAGGGTGGGCGTGATGGCGGTGATGCCGGCAGCGCGGATCAGGCCCAGGGCGGTGTTGCGCTGGGTGGCCATCACCCGCGGTCGGGTGCCCGTTCGGATCTCGCTGCGGTCTTCGTCGTAAGCGACGGCAGGGGCTTTGAGTCATGCCGATCCTGGCGACCAGAACCCCGTCTCACGGGGTCACGAAAAGGTAACGGGCACACCCCGATCGACGGGGCGACCGAGGTCGACCGCCAGGCCGACGTTGCCGCGGCCACCCGGCTCGTGCGGGACCTCGTGCAGGCCGTCCACATGGAGGGCAGGATCGACGCGGTGCCTGAGTACGTCGGTGAGGGGTTTCGTCCAACACAACGTGCTCGGTGGCGACGGCGTGCAGGGGTACATCGACTTTGCGAAGCACCTCAGGTCGATCCACCACCGAGCGAACCCCGGCACGCTGCACCGGACGTTCGCCGCGGGTGACTTCGCGCTGCAGCTTCGTGAGAACCATCGACGACGGCATCAACGCTTTCCACGACCTCTTTCGCGTCGCCGACAGCAATATCCTTGAGCACTGGGACGTCATCGGCCACATCCCCGACCGCTCGGAGTGGAACAACACCCACGGCCCGTTCTGACGAAGCCGCCGGTCGACGGGTCAGCCGCGGGGGATGTAGTCGGCCACGCGGCGGGCGGCGAGCTTGCCCGACACGAGCACCATCGGCACCCCGACACCCGGCACGGTGCCCGAGCCGGCGAAGAAGAGACCCGGGCGACGGCGCTCGACATTCCCCGGCCGGAACGGGCCGGTCTGCGTGAACGTGTGCGCCAGCGCGAACGGCGTGCCGCCCGCCATGCCCATCCTCGCCCAGTCCGTCGGGTCGACGAGTTCCTCGGTGACGATGTCCGTCGGGTAGCCCTCCCGGTCGAGGAAGGCGAGCAGGTCCTCCCGGATCCGCGGTCGCTCGGTCGCCCAGTCGAGGCGGCCGACCTTGAGGTTGGGCACTGGTTCGAGCACGTAGAGCGTCGAGCAGCCCTCGGGCGCGGCGCTCGGATCGTCCAGCGAAGGCACCGACACCAGCCGCGACGGGTCGCGCATCCGCTCGCCCTTGGTCAGCAGGTCCTCGAACGCCTCGTCCCACGCGTCGCCGAAGTGGATGTTGTGGTGCGCCACGCCCTGCGGCACGCCGCGGACGCCGACGTGCCAGACGACGGCAGATGGCGAGTATGTCGGACGCGCTGCCGCCCGCGGCGGCGTGAGATCGGGGAGGAGCCGGTCGTACGCCGTGGGCAGGTCGAGGGTACACACGACGGCGTCGGCCCCGAGCTTCTCCTCACCGACCGCGGCCACCGCAACGCCCGCGACGACGCCGTCGGCACAGATGAGCAGCCGCGTCACGGTCGCACCATACCGGAAGACGACCCCGGCGTCCGCCGCCGCGTCCGCCATCCGCTCCGGCACCGCGCGCATCCCGTCGCGCGGGAACCAGACGCCCTCGATGCTATCCATGTGGGTGATGACCGCGTAGATTGCGAGGGCCTGCTCCGGTGCGAGCCCGGCGTACATGGCCTGGAACGAGAAGAGCCGGTGCAGCCGCGGGTCGCGGAAGCGGGACCGGATCGCCGGGCCGAGGCGACCGAACCCGCCGAGCGCGACGAGCCGCGCCGCAGCCGCAGGGTTGCGGACGAGGTCGAGCGGGGAGTCGAAGTTCGCGTCGATGAAGTGCGGCATCTCGAGCAGGTAGAGCCTCCGCAGCCACGCCACGAACTCGTCGAACGCCGCCGCGTCGAGCGACCCGCACTCCCGGGCGATCTCGTCGCGCATGTCCTCGTGCGAGGCGCGAACGTGGAGGGTCGAGCCGTCGGCGTACGTCGCCCTGTAGGCGGGGTCGAGCCGCACGAGGTCGAGCACGTCGTGGGCGCGTCGACCGACCGCCCGCAGCGCCTCGTCAACGAGGTCGACCATGGTGAGCACCGTCGGGCCGGTGTCGAACGTGAAGCCATCGCGCTCGAGCCGCAGCCCGCGACCGCCCGGCCCTGCCTCGCGTTCGACCACGGTGACCTCGTGGCCGGCGCCCCGGAGGTGGCACGCGGCGGCGAGGCCGGCGATGCCCGCGCCGATGACGATGACGTGACTCATGGGGTGCTCCGATCGGGGCGGGAGGGGCGACGGACGGGCTGTGCCGGCGGCGCCGCCGCGCCCCGCGGCATGGCCGGTGACGCGGCGAGCTGCCGGATCTGCAGCACGGCCCAAGGGCTGAGCAGGGCAGGCGTGGTCGTCGCCGTACGGACGATCTCGTCCCAGTCGACCCACGACCACTCGGCGATCTCCGCGCGGTCCGGCCGCAGCTCGCGCGTGTCGACGCGGCCGATCAAGACGGGGCACAGCTCGTTCTCGACGACGCCGCCGGCGTCGACGGCGCGATAGCGAAAGTCGGGCAGCACCTCGACGAGGTCCCTCGGTGTCGCCCCCAGCTCCTCGGTGACGCGCCGCACCACCGCCTCCTCTGCACTCTCGCCCGGGCGAAGGTGGCCGCACGAGGAGTTGCTCCACACGCCCGGCCACGTCCGCTTATCGAGGGCGCGCCGCGTGACGAGCAGGCGGCCGAGCTCGTCGTAGAGGTACGTCGAGAACGCCAGGTGCAGAGGGGTGTCCTGGCCGTGAACCTCGAGCCGCGGTGCCGTGCCGACCGGCGTGCCGTCGTCCGCGACGAGCACGACGACGTCCTCGACGTCAGCGTCCGGCGATGACATGGGCCTCCTTCTCGTAGCCGCGGGCAATCTGCTCCATGACGGTGCGTTCCACGACGCCGCCGACGATCGGCAGGGCCACCGTCAGCGAGAGCAGATAGGTGAGGTCGCTCGAGCCGGGGTCGTCCGTGCTCCTCGCGATCCGGGCAGTCGACGTCATCGTCGTCGCCGGGACGCCCTCGACCACGACGTCGACGTCGGCGTACGCGGCGCCGTCGTCCGCCATGAGCCACGTCTCCCGGCGGACGATGCGGGGGGTGGTCTGCAGCCGCGAACGCACCGGGGCGGGGATCCATGAGGCCGGCAGCTCGGCGACGAGGGTCATGTGCAGCTCGCCCTCCCCGCCGTACAGCTCCGTGACCTGGGCGTGAAGGGTGGGGTCGCTCGCGGCGCGGGCCGCGGCGACGTCGGGGTCGCCGAGGCGCTGGAGGATCTCCGCGGGCGTTCCGGGGACCGGGGATGTCAGAGTGCGGCGGATGGTCACGGGGTGCCTCCTGGGGTGAGGATGAGGGCGGCCGCGCGGCGGGCCGCGGAGACGGCGGGGCCGAAACGGCCCCGAGTGGGGACGGTCCACAGTCCGTGACCGCCGAGCCCGAACCGGCCGAGGAGGGCGTTCGCCGCCTGCATGCCAGTCGTGGCGGCCCGCTCCATGAGGGCCACGGGCAGTTCGCAGCGGATGCCGTCACCGGCGAGGACCACGCCGGGATCGGGCGTGGTCACGCCGGGGCGGGCCGCCCACGGATCGGTGCCGGCGAGGGGGCAGTCGGCGCGGACGAGCACCTCTTCGTGGAGGACGCGCGCGCCCGCGAGCTCCGGGTGCAGACGGTCGAGCTGGGCGCGCAGGTCTGCGGTCACCTCATCGTCGGAGACGTCGTCCGGGACGGCGTAGGCGTGCAGTTCGACGACGCTGCCACCCGTACGACGGGCCCACTCTGCGGCGCCGGCCTCCATGAGGTGGATCGCCGAGACGTTGTCGAGTCGGCCGAGCTCCGCCGTGCCGAGGAAGAGCGGTGTGTCGTCGGCGACGGGCCGGTCGAACCACAGCCGCTGAACCAGGAAGCGGGGCGCCATCCGCCCCGCCGCGACGGCCGCGCGCCACGGCTCGTCGCCGAGGGTGGGGCTTGCGGCGACGACGGCCTGGAGGGCGTCCCGGGGCAGGGCCAGCACGACGGCATCGGCATCGACGGAGCCGGCGTGGGCCAGGTTCAGGCGTATGCCTGAAGCACTGCCTCCGGCCGCGAGGTCGCTCACGGCGGTCCCGCAGCGGACGTCGACCCCGAGGCCCGCGTGATAGCGGCCCAGGGGCGCCCAGAACGTCGAGTCGAAGTCGTCGGCCGCGACGTCGAAGAGCAGGCCCTCGGAGGACCCGAGGAAATACGTGTGGAACATCGCGACGAGCTCACCGCCGGAGAACTCGCGGGGGTCGGCGAAGAAGCTGCGGGCAAAGACCTCCAGGGCCAGGTGGCGCATCCCCTCGGGGAAGCGCAGCTCATCCAGCACCCGCGCCGCGCTGACCCCGTCGTACGCCGAATACGTCGCCGGGAAGGCGACATCGAGGAGACCGAGGGCGCGCTCGACGTCGACCTTCGGGAGCGCGCTCAGCGGGAAGGACGGGCTCTGCGCGACGAACCCGAGGATGCTCCACGGCGGCCGGCGCGGCACGTGCGTGAAGGAGTCGCGCGTGCCGTCGGCGTGGAGCAACGGGTAGTCCTCGACCGGCCGCAGGCCCGCGAGGTCGGGGTCGACGCGGCGCAGGAGCGCGCGGAGGTTGTAATACTGCCGGAAGAAGGCGTGGAAGCCGCGGCTCGTGACAAGCCCTTGATCGGGCTGGTCAGAGGCGCTGACTGGCCACGCGCTCACCCGCCCGCCGAGGCGATCGTCGCGCTCGAGGAGGGTCACGCGAACGCCGCGCTCGGCGAGGCAGACGGCGGCCCCCATGCCCGCGATGCCGCCGCCGACGACCGCCACGTGCGGCGTCTGCCCGGCAGCGGGCAGGGTGGCCGGGCCGGCGACGGGGGCGGGGATTCGTTCGGCTCGTGGATCGCGGCCCGGGAGCCACCGCTGCGGGCCGGCCCCGGGGAGGGTCGGGAGGACTGTCCGCAGGCTCACGGTCGCCGCCCCCATGTCGCGCGCACCATCCCGCGCTGCCAGCCGCGTACGGGCCGCTGCCCCACCTCGGCGAACCCCGCGTCGGCGAGGCGCGCCCGCAGCCGCTCGTCGCTGTCGAAGTCGAGCACGCTCCGCCACAGGTAGGTGAAGAGCTGCGGACGCCGCGTCACGACCCACGCCGACGGGATGATGATGGCCCAGTTCAGCGCCGTCCACGAGGCGGCGTCCAGCGGCCGCCCGGCCACCCCGTAGTCGTGGACGACGAGCACCCCACCGGGGGTGAGCAGGTCACGGGCGGTGCGCAGGAAGGCGTCCTTGTAGGGCACGTTACGCACGAGGTAGGCCGCGAAGATCGCGTCGTACGTCGTGCCGTCCGCGACTAGGTTCTCCGCCTGGACACGGCGGAAGCGAACCCCCGCGGGCCAGGACTTCTTCTCGACGGCGGCGAGCATCCCGGCCGAGCCGTCGATGCCGTCCATCTCGAAAGGCATGCCGCTCTCGGTGAGGGCACGCACGAGGGCGGCAATCGACGCTCCCGAGCCGCAGCCGATGTCGGCGATGCGCAGCGGGGCGTCACCGCGGCCCGGGCGCCGCCGGAGCAGACCTACGAGGAGGCGGGCCGACTCGTCGAGCTGCGCGTCGTAGCCCGGCGACATGCCGACGAGGCGGTCGTAGTGCGCGCCGATCTCGTCGAACTCGGCGGTGACCGTCGCGTCCCCGGACGAGACGGCGGGGGCCGCAGCAGTTCCGCGTCGGGGCAGCATGTCACGCAGGGTCATCGGATCTCCCTGGTCAGGGGCGTGGTCGGGGTGGAGGGGCGGCCGGCGCGCAGCCACAGCAGGATCGCGAGAGTCACCATCGCGAACCCGAAGAGGAAGTCCTCAACGGGGATGTTCCACGGGAAGCGCACGCCGAGGTGCTGGTCGGGCGCGTAGAGGACGATCGGCGCGCTGAGCTTGGTGAGCCAGCCGTCGACGAGCACCTGGAAGAACGCGACGATCGCCATTGAGATCCCGTACTGCGCGCTGCGGAAGATCCCGGTCCGCAGCCACGTCACCTCGAGCGCGACGACCCCGGCGGCAGCGAGCACAGCAAGGAGGGTGTATTCAGGCACGCGGCGCCGCCTCGGCCTCGCCGCCGCGCCACCGCCGTACGACGGAGATCACCGTCCCGACCGCCTCGTACGTGAGGAGCCCGCAGATGGGGATGACGATGAAGAAGGTGAGCTCCTCGACGGGCATCGGGGTGCCGGGGACGATGGCGCCGGTGGTGTAGCGGTCTGAGTACCACCAGTGGTCGCGCACGATCCCGACGATGTCCCAGATGGCGAAGAGGACGACGACGGGCGCCAGCGCGAGGAGGAGGCGCCGCGGTCGCCGATACACGCGCGCCCGCAGCACGACCTCGAGCGGCAGGGTGATGAGCACGCAGAGGCCCATCAGCACGAGGTATTGCCAGGGGTCCCAGGCGTCACGCCACACGAGCGCCGCCCTCCCTGGTTGTGTGGGGCCCGTCGGCGCGGGAGGCCTCGGGCCCGAATGCGGGCGGGGCGCCGTCGTCGTGCCGGTAGGTCCACGACGTCAGCGCCGTGACGATCATCGCGATGAGCACGCCGAGGAAGACGTGGACGTCGGCGAGGCGGGCCTCGCCGAGGGCGGACTGCGCGATGACGGCCACGAGCGTCGCGAGGGCTAGCCAGAGGTTGACGGGCCCGCTGTGGCGGCGGAAGACGACATAGAGCACCGCCCCGATCCCGCAGAGCGCGAGCCTCACCCCGGCGACGACCGAATGCAGGTGGGGGTAGCCGGGCTCTAGACCCCGGCCCCTGCCGTCACCGCGCCCGAGCGCGGTGACGGCAGGGGCCCACCCCGCCTGGCCGATGACGGCGGAGAGCTGCAACGTCACGACGGACCGCAGGATCAGCATCTGGCGCGACGGGATCCTCACCGGGCCACCTCCCCAGAACGCACGGCGTAGCGGCGCTCGGCGTACTCGCGGTCGTCCACCCAGAGCCGCGCCTGCGTGCGGCGGACGAGCGGACGTACGGCGGGGGCCAGCGCCCGCGCCACCTGGAAGCCGGGCCGCGACGACGACGCGATGGTCGCCTCTGTCATGACCGTGACGGGGTGCGCGGCGCCGGGTGCGGTCAGGGGGGTCGCGTGGGTTTCGACGACGCTGCCCTCGCCCTCGCCGTCGGTGATCGTCATGACGATCGTGCGCGCGTCGGGGCAGGTGAACTCGGCGCGCACCGGCACGCCCCAGGTCCGGTTGAGCCGGAATGTCACGTCGGTGACGAGGCACTCGTCGGTGCTGGCGGACTCGTCGACGGCGAGGTTGCTGAAGGCGTGGGGGTGGAGCCACGCCCCGTGCCACGGGTCGAGGCGGTTGGCGATGACATCCTCGGGTTCGCAGCGGGCGCGCTCGGCGTAGACGGTCGCGAAGGACGTCGCCACCGGCGGCCGGGCCGTCAGCCGGGGCGCGAGCGCCGGACGCTCGGCGTCGGCGTCGAGGCGCACCCACAGGAGGACGCCGTCGTCGTACGCCGGGAAGGTCGGCCAGTCGCCCGGCCACTCCGAGGGCAGCCGCAGGCCGTGCCAGCGGCAGAGCACGTCTGTGCCGGCGACGTCGCACCCGGCGAGGCGCGCGCCCATGTGCGGGCAGGCCCCGGGTCCGGCGAAGACCCGGCCGTCGTCAGCCCGCCAGAGCCCGACCTCGCGGCCGGCGATCGTGCGGACGAGCGAGGTGCCCGCGGCGAGGTTGGTCGAGGAGCCCACGACGTACCAGCCGCCCGGGTCGCGATGCTGCGCGAGCCGGAGCGCCTTCTCGATGCGGGGGATCGCCGCTTGCCGCCAGGTCGAGCGGATGCTCTCGGGGTCGGGTTGAAGGACGCGGCGGAGCGGGATGCGTTCGGCGAGAGGGCTGCTCGCGTGGACAGGCACGGCGACGCCGGCCGCCACGCTGTGCTCGAGGGTGATGGCCCCACTCTCCCCCGTGTGCGGGCCGGACACACGGGCGGCCGCGGGGGCCGTCCCCCCGTGGCCGGTGACGAGGACGCGTGCGCCGATGACGGCCTTGGCAGGCACCGGGACGCGGCGTCGGGCGGAGAAGACGTCGTAGTCGGCCTCCTCGATGCGGGTGAGGATGCCCGAGTACATGGTCAGCGCGGCCCCGACGCAGCGCGCCGAGAGCGGCGGGAGCATCGCCAGCCCGCGCTCGGCCTGGGCGTACAGCTCCCGGTTGCGGGCGATCTGCGCGGCGAGAAAGGCGCGCCACTGCGGCGTGACGCGCCGCTCCCACGGGTCCGCGCCGTACGCCGCGAGCTCGTCGGCGGGAAGGTAGACCCGGCCGCGATCAAGGTCCTCCCCGACGTCCCGGAGGAAGTTCGTCAGCTGGAAAGCGAGGCCCAGTGCGCGCGCCGGGGCCTTCGCGTCGGGTGTCGTCGGGCGCAAGACGGGCAGCATCATCTCGCCGATGACGGCGGCGGAGCCCTCCATATAGACGTCGCGCAGCTCCTCCCAGGACGACCAGGTCCCCCGGGTGAGGTCGAGCCGCATGGCGCCGAAGAAGCGCTCGTAAACCTCCCGCGGCAGCGCCAGCTCACGCGCCGTCACGGCGATGGCGTGCATCACCGGGGCCGGGTCGTCGCCGCGCTCCCACGCCGCGTAGAAGCGGTCCTCGAACGCAGCGAGGCGGCGGCCCGGGTCCTCGTCGTACGGGATGCCGAGCTCCGCGACGTCGGGTGCGTCGGGCTCGTCGACGATGTCGTCGGCGAGACGGCAGAGCGCATAGATGCCGTAGACCTGACGGCGTTGCTCGGGGAGAAGGAAGACGGTGCCCCAGAAGTACGTCGTGCCGTGCGCCCGGGTGATCTCCCGGCAGCGAAGACGGCCCAGCTCGAGACCGCCCGCGGGCACCGTCGTTGCTTCCATGATGGAAACATATCGCGCCTGGGGGCCGCTACCATGCGGGGGTGCATGGCAAAGGTCGATGGGCAACTCGGGGGCGCGCATAGGCCCACCGGCGGGTCCGGGATGCTGCCCGCTTGTTCTCCTTGCGCAGCCGTGAGTACGTGACGACCGTGTCCCACGCGACGCATGTTCACGATGCCGACATCCACGCCGTAGGCGTCCTGCGTGCCGCAGAGCGTGGCGGCCGGGGAGGTCACCGCGAGCGGCCTGGCCCGGGAGCTTAGCCTCAGCGCCGCGGCGGTCAGTGCCCTCGTGAAACGGATGGAACGCGCCGGACACTTGGAGCGCCGCCAATCCGAGACCGACGGTCTATGCATCACGCTGCACGCGACTGAAAGCGCACACGCAATGAGTGAAGAGATGTTCGACCCGATCGTCGAGGGTTACGACGAGGTCTTGGCGGATTACAACACGTCAGAACTTGAGCTCATCGCTGAAGTGCTCGAGCGACTGGCGGAGATCACGCGCGAGCGCACTGGCGCCATCTACCCACACCCTCACCTCGACAACGACCGAGGCGGGATTCGGAGGCGGGCGAAGGCCCTTACCGGCGTGCCGCCTCGTAACGAGCCAGCGCCTCACGTCGCTCGTCGCCGTGATCGACGATCCGCTCCGGATAGCCGTGCGCGTAGCCGTCCAGGGCCTTCCACGGCTGGTGGGCCGCCTTGCCTGGCAGGTGCGCGAGTTCGGGGAGGTGGCGGCGCACGTAGGCGCCGTCGGGGTCGAATTTCTCTCCCTGCGTCACGGGGTTGAAGACGCGGAAGTACGGCGCGGCGTCCGTGCCGGTGCCCGCAACCCACTGCCAGCCGTGGTTGTTCGACGCGATGTCGCCGTCGCGGAGCCGGTCGAGGAAGTGCCGAGCGCCGTGCGGCCACCAGACGTGGAGGTCCCTGGTGAGGAAGGACGCCGTGATCATGCGCACCCGGTTGTGCATCCAGCCCTCGGTGGCGAGCTGCCTCATCCCGGCGTCGACCATGGGATAGCCGGTCCGGCCCTCACGCCAGGCGTCGAACCGCTCAGCCGGCTCGTCGTACGTCATCCGCGTGAGCGCGTCCGTGAGGTCCGACCATGCGCTGCGGGGGTGGTGCCAGAGGACGTCGGCGTAGAACTCGCGCCAGGCGAGTTCCGTGACGAACCGTTCGGCGCCGTCAGTGCGCGCCGCCGGATGGTCGGCGACGTCGGCAAGAAGGGTGCGAGGGTGGACCCTGCCGTACTTGAGCGGCTCCGACATCCGTGAGGTCCCGTCGCGATCGGGCCGGTCCCGGTCGCGGCCATAGCGGTCGAGGTCGTCGAGGAAGTCGGCCCAGCGCGCGGCCCAGTCATGCACCACACCACCGCTAAGCGCGTGGTCGTCGCTCGGGAGGTCGACAAACCGCACCTTAGTGGGGGCCGACTCCGGCCGTTCCCAACCGTGGTCGTGCCAGGCCCGGGAGTAGGGACCGAAGACGCGATAGCCCGTCCCGGCGCTGGTCAGGAGCCGGCCGGGCGAAACGGCGTACGGCGTGCCCGTCGCGACCATCGGCACGTAGAGGGGTTCGAGGGCCGCCATGGCGGTCGCGCCTCGGCGGCGCCCATATGGCGTGGACTCGCCGCTGACGTGGATGCTCGTGGCGCCGGTCTCCGAAACGACGGCGGGAAGGACCTCGGCGGGGTCACCAACCCTGACGACGAGCCGTCCGTCGTACTCCTCCTGCGCTCCGGCCAAGGCGTCCCTGAGGGCGTCGACGCGCGCGCCCGCACCGCGCAGAAGAACGGGGTCGGCGACGAAGATCGCGACCACCGGCCCGTCTTCCGAAGCTGAGCGCAGGGCGGGCAGGTCGTGGACGCGTAGGTCGCGCCGGAGCCACAGAATGCTGGTCATCGCGGCGGTAAGGGCGATCGGTGGGTGCTCAGGGTCTTTACTGCGGGTCGTACGCGTTGGGCTGGTCGGGGTGGACGGCGGCGTCGGAGCGGTTGATCTGGTCCGCGAAGGCGCGCAGCTCGGTCTCGTGCGGGTGGATGCCGATGCCCTTGACGCGGGGCGCCAGCTCGCGCTCGATGACGTCCATCGGCTCGTGCCCGAAGCCGTCAGCCACCTCCATGAGCACGGCGACACACTCGTCTGCCTTCGCCTGGCCCACCTGGTCGTTGAAGCCCTGGTTGAGGTCAAACCGCACGGCGAAGTGCCCGCTGGGCTGACGGGTGCCGTTGGTCACCTCGGGCTGATCGGGCATGGGATGTCCTGCCTCGAGACGGGACGCGGCGGACCGCGATTTCTTTCGACTGTTGAACAATCAACCTATATCACGCAGGGTCCTCGCTCGGATCACCAGCGAGACCCGCCGCTATGGTTCGATGGTCGAAGAATTTCCCACCTGACGACCCCCGACCTCCCAGGAGTAGCCATGAGCACCGTCGATTCGTCGATGTCGTCGGTGCGGAGTGGCGGGTCTGAGCGCCGCCCGCGCGCTTCACGACGACGGACGACGCGTCGTCGTCCACGAGGGCAGCCACCGCGTGGGCGGCCGCATCACGACCGACACCGTCGACGGCTTCCTCGTCGACCGCGGCTTCCAGGTGCTCAACCCAGCTTACCCCCACCTGCGCCGCACCGTCGACTTGTCGCGGCTAGGCCTGCGTTCCTTCCCCCGCGCGGTGCGCACGCGCACGGACCGCGGCCTCATCGAGATCGCCGACCCCAGTCGCAACCCCACCCGCCTCGCCGCGCTGTGGCGCAGCGACCTCGTCACTCCTCACGACGTGGCCCGGCTAGGCCGGTTCGCGGCGTCTTCCTGGCGGGGCAGCGACACCACCCGTGCCGCGGCGTTCGACGCGGCCGGCTTCACCGGCTCGCTGCGGCGCAGCGTCGTCGATCCCTTCCTGTCGGGCGTCGTGTGTAAGCGCGACGGCAACACTCGGCCCGGTTCACGGCGTGGCTCCTCGGCCTCTTCGCGGCGGGCACACCCGGACTCCCGAGCGGCGCTATGCGCACGCTGCCGCGCCTGCTCGCCGAGGGTCTCGACGTACGATTGAACACGCGCGTCACCGGCATCGACGAGGAGACCGGCGTCGTGCGGACGGACGGCGGCGAGTTTCAGGCCCGGGCCGCCGTCGTCGCCGCGGGCCTCTCCGGGACGAGCGACCTCACGCAGGCCCCCCGGCCGGCCCTACACGGCACGCGGACCTTCTGGTTCGCCGCTCCGACGCCCCCAGCGACTCGGCTGCCATCCACATCGACGGGCGCGACGTCCCCTTATCCTACTGACCGGTCACGACGACGTGCGTCATCAGCCACACCCCCCGGGGTACGCCCCCGACGGCAGCCACCTCGTCGCGGCCCTCACGCTGACCGGTCCGAATGAGGACCCGTCCGAGGACGACGCCCGCCGGCGCTGCGGCGAAATCTACGGCGTCGATGTGTCCGACTGGCGGCTCGTCTCGACCAGCGAGGTGCCCGCCACCCTCCCTGACCTGCCTCCAGGTGAGAGCGGTGGCCGGCGCACCTGGGCGTCGGGTCGCCTCGCGGCCTGCGGTGACTAGTTCGGGAACGCCTCGACCGACGGGGCGATCGCCTCCGGCCGGGAGGCGGCGGCGAGCGCGGCCGCGCTCACCCGCTGACGACACGTCGCGGACACCACCCCGTACAGTCCTGGACGCATTCGAAGGGCCAGCAGATGGGCTGCGTCCCGTCGGCTCGCTGACCGTTTTGTCGGGTTGAGATGCTTTGACAATCGAAGCAACCTAGACTTGGACGGTCGTCTCATCGTCAAGCCATGGCGTGGGCCCGGAGCGAGGCATCACGATTGCATGGGAGGGGTGGCGTCGCGGCGTGAACCCGTACGACGGACCGAAACAGCTTGGCCCCACAAGTCCCCGGCGCATCGCCGTCCTCGCTTCGTGGCGCTTTCCCATCGCCGAGCCCTTCGCGGGTGGACTCGAGTCCCACGCCTGGCACCTTTGCCGCCTGCTCACTCGGCGCGGCCACCATGTCACCTCATCGCACGAAGGGGCAGCGACCCGTCGGTGGCGAGCCGGCTCATCGAGCTCGACGAGGGATGGGCCCCCAGCGCGGCGGCGCGACGCGACGTCTCGATGCCCGACGAGGACGCGCTGCCCACGTCGTGGCGGGGGCGGACACGCACGGCATCACCCGGCACGCCCTCGACCTCCTCGGGCACGGGGACGCGGAGGTGCTGCGCATCGCTGACGACGGCGGAGACCCGGCGGCGCGTCTCGCGGAGTGCGCCGCGCAGGCCGCGCCGGGGGTCGCCCTGCACGTCCACCTCAACGACACTCTGCTCGGCCCGGACACCGTGGAGGCCGCCGTCGCCGCGGCCTGCCGCCGCCGGACGACGCTGACGCTGCACGACCTGCCCGACCCGCGTGAAGGAGCGGAGCGGTATACCCGCCGGGCCCTCGGCTACGCCCGGCTCTGGGAGGCGTCGGCCGGGGTCGTCGTGGCGTCCCGGCACGAGGCCGGGCTGCTCCGGACGACGGCCGAGCGAGTCGGCCGGAGCCCGGAGGCGATGCCGCCGGTCTCCGTCGTCCCGCTGCCGTTGCGCGCGCCCCTCGCCGGTGAGCGGAATGTACGGATGGCTCATGTTGATGCTCGCCCAGGACGTCGGATTCCCCTCCCCGGGGGGAGGGACGCGCGAACTGGCGCGGGCGCTCGGGCGAAGGGCCGAGGCGGTCGGCGCGCGGATCGACGTGTCCACCTCTGCGTCGCGCATCGTCGTCCGAGACGGGCGGGCACGCGGGGTCGAGACCGCCGACGGGCGGCGCATCGCCGTACGCAGGGCCGTGATCGCCGACACGAGCGCACCCGCCCTTTACTGTTCCCTCCTCGCACCCACCGACATCCCGGCGGGCTTCGCGGCCCGGCTGCGGCAGTTCGCCTGGGATCTCCCGACGATCAAACTCAACTACCGCCTGTCAGCCCCGATGCCGTGGACCGCCGCACACGCTCGCGGCGCCGGGGTCGTCCACGCGGGCCGGGACGTCGCGGGGCTGGTCACGTGGTCGACAGAGCTCGAGGCTGGCAGCGTCCCCGAGTCACCGTTCGCCCTTTTAGGGCAGATGAGCACCGTCGACCCGACGCGGTCTCCGGAGGGCACCGAGACGATGTGGCTCTACACGCATGCCCCGCGAGGCGTGGTCGACGACGACACGGCGGAGGCGGTCCGACACGCGGCGGAACGCATGCTCGACGACCGCGCCCCCGGGTGGCGGGACCTCATCGTCGAGCGAGTGGCGCAAACCCCGGCCGGACTCGCCGAGTCCGACCGGAACCTCGGTGATGGCGCCGTCAGTGGAGGCACCCAGCAGCTCTCCAGCAGGCCGTCTGGCGTCCCGTGGCAGGGCTCGGCGGACCGCGAACCCCCGTGCGGGGCCTCTACCTGGGCAGCGCGGCGACGCATCCCGGCGGGGGCGTGCACGGCGGCGCCGGGCACATGGCGGCCATGGCCGCCTTGTCCGACGCCGGCACGATGGGGCGGCTCGTCGGGGACGCGCACGCCGCCATCCTTCGGAACCTTTACGCCGACCCGGCGCCCGGCTGGGTGGGCTCGGCACCCGTACTCCCGCGTCCCTGACCAGCCCGGCTGGGTGAAGGACGAGCCGACCAGGGATGACGGGTCAGGGATCAGGGTCGGTCGCGGCGCTCTGCCAGCAGGGCGAGGCGCCGAAGCGTCTCAGTGTTGCGGATCGTGAGCGCCGCGCCGCGCCATGCCAGGGACGGCCAATGCCGGACCTGAGACGAAGTCCTCGCTGATCGAGAGCACCGTTCCCGTCGCGTCGGGGCGCAACGTGATCTCGACCCTTGCCTCTCCGACCGGCCGGGTCCGCGCCTGGAGGACGAGGCGGCGGCTCGGTTCGCTCTCGAGCACCTCGGTGTCATCGTTCAGGACCGCGGGCCACGTCCCGACTGAGTGGTGCACGTGGGCCCCGACCTGGGGCCAGCCGGGCTCGACGGCGCGCACGCGCGACGCCCCTACCACCCAGGACGCGAAGGTCCAACCGTCGGCCAGAACCCGCCAGACGTCTTCGGCGGTGGCGGTCGTACGACGTTCGACGGTGCTCATGAGATTCCTCTCGATAGAGAAGCCGCCGGGTGGACAAACCGGACGCACTTCGCGAATCCCTTACCCCCGGAAAGCAACCCCAACCTGGAGCGAGCACCGGGCCGCGTCAGACGGGCGCCCCAGACGGGCGCATCGCAGGTCGATGCGGCGCGGGCGGCCGGCGCCGAAGCGCCGGCCGCCCGTCATTCTCCGGCCGTGGCTCACGCCCTGGGCGCGAACCGTTCCCACACCCGGTGGCCGCCGAGCAGCGTCACCAGCTCGGCGACGCCGTCGGCCGCCGTCTCAACGGCGACGACGCCGGGCTCCCCGGCCTCGATGCCGGCCGCTGTCAGAGCCGACGTGCCGTCGGCGAGGGCGGCGATCGCCTTGGCGTGCCGGTAGATCTCGCCGATCAGCATGACGAGACGCGGGTCGACGGCCGCCCTTGGGTCCACGCCGGGGTCACCGGCCTTCGCGTCGAAGCCGCCCACCGCGTCGGGCCCGGGGGCGATGCCCGAGACCAGCAGGAGCGCGTCGTACTCGATGGACCGCGAGGTGAGAAGCGTGCGGTCGATCGTGACCTTCTCGCCGAGGAAGCCACCGTGCCCGGCGAGGACGAACGGCGTCATGCCCGCGTTTTCCACCGCCGCCACCGCGTCCGCGACCGTGCCCAGGTCGGCGGAGTCGTCGGCCACGATCCCGACGATCCGGCCGTCGACCGGGTAGGTCACGTCCGGCTTAACCTGGGAGAGCGCGGGGCTCGGCGCCATGTCGACGATGGTCGCTTTGGTCGCCGCGGGCACCGGCATACCGAGACCGGTCGCGACCGCCTGTGCGAGGTCGGCGTCGATGGCCGCCAGGTGCGCGAGCTGGCGTTCCCGGATCGGCGTCTCGTAGCACTTGCCTAGCTCGAACGTGTACGCCGCGGCGATGTGGTCCTGCTCGACCGGCGTCATGCTCCGGTAGAAGAGACGGGCTTGGCTGAAGTGGTCCTCGAACGACTCTGGCAGGGCGCGCACCTTCTCGCCCTCGACCGGTGTGGGCACCTCGATGAACGGCCGCTGCTCGAGCGGGGTCTCCGCGGGGTTGCCGGCGTCGATCGAGTTCGGCCGGTACGGCGCCTCGCCCGTGTGGAGGGCGTGCTGATGCAGGCCGTCGCGGAGGTTGTCGTTGATCGGCACGTGCGGACGGTTGATCGGGATCTGCGTGAAGTTCGGCCCGCCGAGGCGCGTGATTTGCGTGTCGACGTAGCTGAAGAGACGCGCCTGCAGCAGCGGGTCGTTCGTGACGTCGATGCCGGGCACGAGGTGGCCGGGGTTGAACATGACCTGCTCGGTCTCGGCGAAGTAGTTCGTCGGGTTGGCGTTGAGGGTCAGCTTGCCGAGCGGCTGCACGGGGCACAGCTCCTCGGGGACGAGCTTCGTCGGGTCGAGCAGGTCGATCCCCTCGAACGTCTCCTCGGGGCTGTCGGGCATGACCTGCACGCCGAGCTCCCAGCTCGGGAACGCGCCCGCCTCGATCGCGTCCGCGAGGTCGCGGCGGTGGAAGTCGGGGTCGTTGCCCTGGGTGAGCTGCGCCTCCTCCCACACCTGGGAGTGCACGCCGGCGACCGGCTTCCAGTGGAACTTGACCAGGGACGTCGTCCCGTCCGGGCCGGTGAGCCGGAACGTGTGGACGCCGAAGCCCTCCATCATGCGGTACGACGCGGGGATCGCCCGGTCGCTCATGTTCCACATGGTGTGGTGCTGCGCCTCGGTGTGCAGGGAGACGAAGTCCCAGAAGGTGTCGTGCGCGCTCTGGGCCTGCGGGATCTCGCGGTTCGGGTGCGGCTTGGCGGCGTGGATCACGTCCGGAAACTTGATGCCGTCCTGGATGAAGAAGACCGGCATGTTGTTGCCGACGAGGTCGAAGATGCCCTCGTCCGTGTAGAACTTCGTCGCGAAGCCGCGGGTGTCACGCACCGTGTCGGCCGACCCGCGCGAGCCGAGCACCGTGGAGAAGCGGACGAAGACCGGGGTCTCCACCGCCTCCGCGAGGAACGCGGCGGTCGTGAGCGTGGCGGCCACGCCATACGACTTGAAGACGCCGTGCGCGCCCGCGCCGCGGGCGTGCACGACCCGCTCGGGGATACGCTCGTGGTCGAAGTGCGTGATTTTCTCGCGCAGGTGGTGGTCCTGGAGCAGCGTCGGGCCGCGGCGACCGGCCTTGAGGGAGTGGTCGCTGTCGCGCAGGCGAGTGCCGGCGGCGGTCGTGAGGAATTCGCCGGACTGGGCCCGGGACATGACGGGGCCTCGGGCCGGTGTGCCGGTGACGGAGACGCTCTCTGGGGCGCCCTGGTCCGGGTTCGGGACGGGCGGGGTGGTGGGGGTCGTGGGCTCGTCGACACTGGGCGGAGGATTGCGGTGGTTTGCCATGCTAGCTCCTTGGGTCGCGCACCCGAAACCCGGGCGGCACCATCCCCTTACCCCTTCCCCTGACCAACAACCCGGAACGAGACAAATGGTGCAGATCCGGCTCATCGGACGCTTTGGCGCTCAGGTGAGCCCGACCCGGCTCAGGGGGTGCGCTGGGCGGCGTTGGGGTTGAGGACGTCGCGGAGGCGTCTAAGCGCCTGAGTGAAGGAGTCATGGTCGCTCCCCAGAGGGGCCTGGATCGTCCCGTGCAGCACGGGGATCAACTGCCCGAGGTCGGCCGACAATCGCTCCCCGCCGACCTCGGTGAGCCGGACCACGAGGGATCGCCGGTCACCTGGGTCCGCGTCGCGGGCCACGAGGCCCTGGGCGAGGAGACGCTCGACGATCGAGGTGATTCCGCTGGTCGAGGTGCCCGTCTGCGCGGCGAGATCGGTCATGCGGAGCCGTTGCCCCGGTGTGCGGGAGAGGCGCAGTAGGCATGTGAATTCGCTGCCCTGCAGCCCGTGCGCGCGATGAATCGTCGTGAGACGGGCGAGGAGACCCCGATGAGCCTCGAGGAACAGGCCGACAAGTTCGACGTAGGGGTCGCTGACGAGCTCGTCCAGTGTCTTCTGGGGCGCCATGGGCCGACGGTAGCACCTATTCCTATCGCGGACTTTCCACTCTCGTGGCTATTGTTCCGTCATCAGAATAAGTCTCTACGGGTCGCGCAGCTGGCAGGCAGCTCTCGCCCGCGTGGCCTCTCCGCTGCACCATAACGAGAAGACGTGACCTCATGACCGCTTATCTCATCGCCTAGTCCACCGTCACCGACCCGACCCGGCTCGCCGATTACCTAAGGCTGGCGGATGCCTCCATTCGCGCGCATGGCGGCACGTTCGTCGCCAACTCCCCCGATCCCGTCGCGCTCGAGGGCTCGTTCGCGCCCCACGCGCGGCTGGTCCTCGTCGAGTTTCCCGACACCGACAGCGCGCGGCGGTGGTACGCCTCCGAGTCCTACGCGCAAGCCCTGGCGATTCGGGCGACGACATTCGAACGCCGCCTCCTGCTGGTGGACGGTCTCTGACCAGACCATCGCTCAGGGCTGCGGTTGGCGGTGGCCGGCCCGCGTCATACGTTTCTAGCGTGCAAGCTTTCTCGGCAGGAACGCGCATCGGCGCGTGTCCCCGATCGTCCACACGCCGGAGAGCGCCGTGAGGGTCGTCCTCGCCGCCGCAGGGACGCGCGGAGACGTCGCCCCGATGGCGTCCCTCGCGGCTCGACTCGTGGATGCCGGGCATTCGCCGGTCGTCGTCACCCACGCATCGCTGGCCGGGCTTGTGCCCGCACCGATCGAGGTCGTCCCCGTCGACAGTGACCCCGCGAGCCTGCTGGCGGGTCCAGCCGGGGAGGCGGCGCGGCGCCGTAACCCACTCGCTCTCGACCGCGCCCGCCAGATCTTCGCCGACTTCGTCGAGAGCTTCGCGACGCCCGCGCGGCAGGCGCTGCGGGGTGCAGACCTGCTCGTGGCCTCGACATTCGCCCTCGCGGCCGTCGATGAGGCGCGTACGGTAGGCGTGCCCGTTGTGCGGGCCCACCAGGGGCCGGACGGTCCGGATCCGGACGGACCGATGGCGATGGTGCCCTACGCCTGGCGCCTCCCCGGCGGCCTGAGGAGGCCCGCCCTCCGCGCCGTCCGCGGCCTCGAGCCCTGCCTCGGCGGGTTCGACGGCTGGTGGGAGCGCGGACGGCTCCATGTCGTGCCGCACCTCAGGGTGGGTCTGACGACCGCCACCCTAGGGACGCTCCAGGCCTACAGCCCGCTCCTCGATCTCTCTGCTGTCAGCCCCGACCCCACCGTCCTCGCGACAGGGTGGTGGAGAGCCCCCGACGGCGGTCGCCTGTCAGCAGCGGCGGAGCGGGTGTTGGCTTCCGGCGACCGGTGGATCTACGTCGGCTTCGGCTCGATGCCGCAGCGGTCGCCCGAGTCGGTCGTCGACGCGACGGCGGCGGCGTGCTGGAACCTCGGCGTGCGGGCCCTCGTCCAGCTCCCAGAGGCGCCCAGCGACACGGGCGGGGACGTCGTCCGCATCGATGCCGAGCCGCACGCCGCGCTCTTCCCTCGCCTGTCCGCCGTCGTGCACCACGGGGGCTCCGGGACGACGGGGGCCTCCACCGCCGCGGGCGTGCCGGCGGTCGTCGTCCCCCACTTCGCCGACCAGTTCTACTGGGCGCACCGGCTGCACGCCCTCGGGGTCGCCGCCGCCCCGCTTCCGCACCGGGCGTGGTCGACGAGGCGGCTCACGGCCAGGCTGGCGCAGGCTCTCGACCCGAGCATGCGGGCCCGCGCGGGCCATCTCGGGTCCGCCGTACGGGCGGAGGACGGGACGGGGGCTGCCGTCGCGCACCTCGAGCGCCTCATGGCCGGGCGCGACGCACCGCATCGGCGACCAGCGTGAGTCATCCCGCCGTACGGGACGGAGCACACCCTCTCGCTGGGGCGCACGGTGTCCGGGAGCCGCTCTGGCGCGTCGCGGGGCTTCCCGCGCTGGCCGTGACCGTCGCCCTCCTCGCGACCGCGAACCGCTACGAGCTGCACGGCGACGAGCTCTACTTCCGGATGTTGCCACCCGCCTGGTGGTACGACGACCAGCCGCCGCTGACGGTCTGGCTCTCCCATCTCGGGGCCGCCCTCGGTCACGACCCGTTGCTGCAGCGCCTCCCCGCTATCGCCGCCGTGGCCTGCTCGGTGCTGCTGGCGGCCTGCTTCCCGCGGCTGCTGCTGGGAGACGACCCCGCGGCGCGGGTCGCCGCCTGGGCGCACGCGTTCACGGTCTATCCCCTGCTCATGGGACACGTCTTCCTCACGTCGAGCCTCGACCTCGTCGCCTGGCAGGCGGTCGTGCGCCTCACCCTGATCGCGCTCCGCGACCACGAGCGTGGTCTCCGACCTCGGGCCCTCGTCTGGGCCGGGGTGGTCGCCGGTCTCGCCTGCTGGAACAAGCTCCTCGTCGTGGTGCTGCTCGCCGCGCTGGCCGTGGCCGTCCTCGCTGCCGACGCCGCTGTGCTGCGGACGCGCGAGGCTCTCTCAGCCGCCGTCGCGTTTGTCGCGCTGTCGGCGCCGCAGCTTGGGGCGCAGCTGCTCCACGGGCTGCCCATGTCCCGGGTGTCAGGTCGCCTCATCGCGGAGCACGGGGCTCTGAACCGGCTGCTCATCCTTCCCCTCCTCGTCGCCTTCCTCGGACCGCCGATGGTCGGCGTGTGGTGGCACGGGCTCCGGTGGCGTCGGAGCGGCACAGTGCGTACGACGGGGGCCTCGGCCACCTCGGCGGCCTCGAGGGCGCGGCGGTCGAGGCTACCCGTTCTCGCCGTCACCACCGCCGCGATCGTCGCCTGGAACCTTGCTTTGCCCGCCCAGCCCTATTACGCCGTAGCCGCTGTCCTGCCCGCCCTCGCGCTGGGCTGGGGAGCCGCCCACCGCGCGGGCGCGCCGTCGTGGCAGCTCCGACGGCGCATCGTCGCCGGGAACGCGGCCGTGGCCGTCCTGCTCTGCCTCCCCGTGCTGCCGGTCGGGACGGCGGCGTACGACGCGGTCGCGGCGGCCGTGCCGGTGGCGCGGGATCAGGTGGGGTGGCGCGAGGCAGTCCACCGGATCGCCGCGGCGCGGGGTGGGCGCGACGTCACGGTCGTCGCCGACCACTACGCGCTGGCGGGGGCCCTGGCCTACGACGGACCGGCCGTCGGGATCGACCGCGCGCACATCGCCTCGGGCCACAACGCTCTCTGGTCGCTCGGCCCCCCGGCGACCGACGATGTCCTCCTGGTCGGGTCGATCGCCCAGACCCATCGATACTTCTTCCGCACCTGTGAGGACGCCGGGCGCCTGGCACTGACGCAGAGCGATCCGTTCGGCCTCGGCGACGCGCCGATGGCGCGCTGCTCAGGGCTCGTGGCGGACTGGGCGACCCTGTGGCCGGAGTTCCGCCGCCTCGGCGGCTGACCCTCCCTTGCGACCCGCCCGGCGGCGGCCGCATTACGAGCAGCCAGGGTCAGCCGCCGGCACCCGTACGACGGGCCGCCGCGCACCGCGCGCCCTCGACCCCGAGGAAGGCAATGATCGTGGCGACGGCGACCGTCTCGGCGATGCCGCGCGGGATGGGGGCGAAGCCGGGCACGACGTGGTCGAGGCACATCGTGAGGCCCACGACCCCGAGGGCGCCGCGAAGTCGACGGCCTGCGTGCAGCCACAGGGTCTCGGGGCGCACCGCCGAGACGAGGACCCCAGCCGCGGCGACGGGCAGCGCGAGGACGGCGCCGACCATGTGCACCTGCTGATGGGTGTCGGAGGGGAAGAGGCCGAGCAGCCCCAGCCCGATGCCGAGGCCGCCAGCGAAGAGCGACAGGAGCACACCCCAACGCCGCCGCATGAGGGCGGTGCCCACGAGGACGCAGACTCCGCTGACGATGAGTGCCGCGTTGAACCACGCCGATCGCGGCGAGCAGATCCATAGCCCGTCGAACGTGCGGCAACCCACCGTGCCGAGGTCGCTGACCATGTTGTCGCGCCACGAGAACGAGACGCCGTCGCCGGTGACGGCCCCGACGTACCCCGCGACGAACGAAACCACCGCGCCGATCAGGAACGCCGCGCGGGGGAGGTCGCGGGTGCGGGGGGCGTGATCGCTCGGCATGCCCCTATCTCATCGCGTCGGGCCTGTCACCGTCTCCACGACGGACGCGGCCGCGTCGACGACCTTCGCCAGCACGGGACGCTCGTCGCCTCCGCCGGCCCAGTGCGGGTCCTGCGGCATGGGACCCATGGGGTCGCGCTCGGCGGGCGCGCCGTCCTCCGCGGCGAGACTGCGGCGGACGGCCTTGTCGAAACCGATCAGGTGGTGCCCGGCCGGAAGGAGTGCCGCGACCGACTCCTCGCTCGCGCAGACCATGTCGTGGTGCAGGCTCTCGACGAGGGCGCGGACGACGTTGTCGGGCACGTCGGTGAGCTGACCGACGAGGATCCCCACGAGGTCGGTCGGCAGGAGGGGGACGGTGACCTGCGGCCGGGTCAACCCGGCGAGGTCGGCATAGCGGGCAAGGAGGTCGCCGTACGACATCCGGTCCAGCCCCCCGACGTCGATGTGACGCGACGGCCCGTCCACGGTGGATGCCCCCACAAGGGCGTCGACCACGTCGACGACCGCGATGGGCTGCACCTGCGAGTCCATCCAGTCGGGCTCCGTCTGGGCGGGCAGGCGTCCCATCACCTGGCGGACGATCTCGAACGACGCCGACCCGCTCCCCAGGACGATCGCCGCACGCAGGGTGATCCCGGTGGCGGGCGTGCCCGTGAGGATGCGCTCGACCTCGAATCGACTGGAGATGTGGTCGGACAGTGCCTCCTCGGGGACCTCGGGGACGATCCCGGAGGGGTAGACGACCCGCTCCAGGCCGTGTGCGCGGACGGCGTCGGCCACGTTGTGAGCGGCCTTGCGGTCGGTCTCGACGAAGTCGACGCCGCCCATGCCGCGCACGAGGTGGTAGACCGCGTCCATACCGTCGTACGCGGAGTCGACGGCCTCCGCGTCGAGGATGTCCATCGGCACCGTCTCGACCTCGTCGCGCCGCCAGCGCTCCGGGGTGTCGTCGGGCTTCGTGATCGTCGTCCGGACGGTGTGACCGGCCTCCAGAAGCGCCGGCACGAGCCGGCCCCCGACGTACCCCGTCGAGCCGGTGACCAGAACCTTCAGGACACGCTCCGTTCGGCCCCGGTCAGTGGTGGCCTTCGCTAGTTCGACGATGGAACAAACGACAGACTCGCCAGGGACTCCCTTGGCGGCACAGGCGGTCGAGATGAAGGTCCGTACGCCGCGGACGGCCCTCCGGAGGGGTGGAGGGCCGTCCGCGGTGACGAAAGTGGAGGTCAGGCGTGCGCCTGCTCGGCGGCGCGCTTGATGCCCTGGACGGCCTCGTCGACGCCGTCCTGGATCTTCTCGCCCTCGCGGTCGGTCTCGATGCGCACCGTGGCCGTGCAGGAGTTGTCGTCGATCAGGTCGAGGTCGACCTGCCCGGCGTAGTTGTTGGGACCCGGGCGCCCCACGTGAGGGTCGTATCGGGCTTCTCGACCTTGATCCAGGCCTCGCCCTCGACCTCACGGGTCCCCCGTCGTGCTCGATCTTGGCGGTCACGTCCACCTTGTCGCCGTCGGTCTTCGTCGCGGAGGTCATGCGGGGGAATTAGGAGGGGCGGTTCTCGACGTCCGCCAGGTAGGCGAAGAGCTTCGCCGCAGGGACGTTGATAGTGGTGGTTGCCAGTTACACCGTGAGGCTTATTCAGCCGGCTTGTAGGTGAAAGTGGAGTCCGATGACTGCGCTGATGGTGTCCCTGAATGTTTTGAGGGGTCGGCGGTAGTCGTAGGTGAAGATCTTCCAAGCCTTGATGTGGGCGACTCCTCGTTCGACGATCCAGCGTATTTTGTGAATGGCGGTGTTCGTCGCCTTCTCGGTTTCGGTGAGGTCCCGGGAGGTGGGCTTCCGGGTGGGGGTGTGGATTCCGGCGCCGATATAGCCTTTGTCGCCGATCCACTGCGAAAGGTCAAGTCCTTCGAGCAGCTGGGATTCGGCGAGGGCGTGCATGTCGTGGCGTGACCCGTCAACGGGGTCGCTGACCCACGCCAGGGTTCCGTTCAACGTGACCGCGATCTGGATGTTGTAGCCGGTCGTCTTGTGCTTCCCGGAGTATAGCTCGCGGTGATCCCGCCATGACCAGCAGGGCAGCAGGGTTCCGTCGATCACCTAGGAGACTGCTGAAGAAGGCGTGTTCTGGGGTTGCTGTTTGGCAGTAAGCGGGGGGCGGAGTGTCGCCAGCGGGCGTCTTGCGGCAGTGAAGTCAGCTCGCGTGGGCGCGACAAGCGGGGTCGTTCCGCCTGCCTGAAGCCATCCTGTGCGTATTGGCGTCGGCGTGGTCAGGGCTGCGAGGGTGGCGGTGCGTCCTGCCCTGCTCAGGCGATGGTCCAGGTCCCGCGTTGATGGGTCAGTCCGAGGGCGAGGAGGCGGCGGAGGTTGAGGCCGGCGGCGCGGTGGTGCAGCCAGGCATCGTTCTTGGCTACGCCGCGGTAGGGTACGCGGCGGGCTCCTCGGGTCAGCCATGCGATGGAGCGTTCGACCATCGGTCGGTGCTGGCGGTAGATGGCCTGGAAGTCGGGGTCCTGGGCGCAAGTGCGGTGGCCGCGTTGGAGCTGGTGGTGCTCACCGAGGGTGATCGCGCGGCCGTCCTGGGCGGTGGTGCACCGTGCGCGTAGTGGGCAGCCCCGGCAGGCGGCGCCGAAGGTGGCCGTCCCCTTGGGGCTGATCGTGCGGGTGGTCCCGGCCGGACACGTCAACGTCCCGGCTACCGGGTCGTGGGTGAAGTCGTCCAGGGTGAAACCGCCCTCCACCGCCGGCCGTAGCAGCCAGGGCTTGATGACCGGTTCCCACTGCTGATCGTTCAGGGTGGCGAGCATGTCACCAGAGGCGTACGCGGAGTCGCCGAGCACCTGCACCGGCGAGCCCGTGGCCGCGGGGATGGTGGGATCGGTGGTGACCAGGTCGGCGCCGACGGCGGCGTCAGAGTTGTCGGCCCCGCTGGTCTTCGTCAGCCTGACCATGGTCATCAGGCCGATGCCCGGTTCGACGACGACGTGGGCCTTGAACCCGTCCTGGCGCCGTTCCCGGGTCTTGTGCGCGTGCCGGGCATCAGGATCGACGGTCGAGATCATCCGGTCCGGGGCGGTCTTCCGGGCAATCCGCCACCGCCCGTCGGTACCGTCGGAACCCTCCACGGGTTCGACGTCCTGTCCGGCCACCAGCGCCAGCAGCGCCACCGCCTGCGCCGGCCGGTCGCCAGCGGCCTCAATGCCCTCGAGGTCGAGGACGGAAAGCAGGGCGAGGGCGTCGCCCACCAGTGCGGTGACCAGCTCGGTCCGGGCGGCCTCGTCGTCCCAGGCGATCCGCGGCTTCCCCGTGGCCGTGTAGTCCTGACCCGTGAGGGCTGCCAGCCGAGTGCAGCGCTCAGCGACCAGCACGTCCGCGCCCGGCACGTCGCGTCCGACCCGGGCGGATCGAGGCGATGAGCTGGGTGATCGTGTCCTGCCGGGCGACCGCATCGTCCAGCACCGTGCAGTCCAGTGCCCGACGGGTCCTGCCCGTCAGCACACCGGTAGCCATGACGACCTCGCGGACCGCCCCGAAGATCCGCTCGGGACGATCGCTGGCGGCCAGCCGCTTGCGCCAGTACGTCAACGTCGAAGGGTGCAACCCGCTCCCGTCGACCGCGTACCCGCACGCCGCCTTCCACCGCAGGTCAAACGTGAGCGCCTCGACCGCCTCCCGGTCGGGGAGCCCGTGAAGGGTCTGCAGGACCAGCACCGAGGCGATCACCTCCGGCGGGATCGAGGGCCGGCCCCGACCAGAGGGAAACAGGTCGGCGAACATCTCCGGCGGGAACATCTCCAGCCGGTGCTGCGCCAAGAACGCGAACACGCTGCCCTCCGGCAACAGATGCCCCGCCAGCGCCTCCACGTCCAACAGCCCCCGCTGACGATCAGCCTGACCCTGCATGAACCCAGGATCTCAACCCAGGCCCGGTCGCCCCCCGCGACGCGCGGGATTCTTCAGCAGTCTCCTAGACGGCGTCGGCGGACAGGTCTTCTGGCAGCGGGCAGCACTGTGACAGGAGCGTCTTCAGCGTGGTGGTGACGGCGTCGATGACTCGGCCGATCGTGGGTTGGGCCGGGCGAGTTCATTGTTGATCCGGTTGTGATGTTCTCTCGGATGGTGAGATGTCGTGTCCGGATGGTGAATCGAGCAGGGTGAGGACTGCATCGGGGGTGCGTCCCAGGTGGCGCAGGGTTGCGGCGATGGGGGCGCCGGGGTGGTGGATGCGTAGCAGGCCCAGGGCGATGTTGCGCAGGGTGGCCATCACGCGGGGACCGTTGCCGGTGCGGATGCGGCTGTGGTCCTCGCGGTAGCTGACATCGCGCACGTAGTGCACGGCGTTCTCGATCAGCCAGTGCCCGCGGATGATGCGGGCCAGCTCGGCGGCGGTGATCGCCGACCAGGGCAGGCTGGTGATCCCGTGGACGATCTCGGTACTGGCCGCTGATCCCATGGTGCGGGTGCGCACCACCCGGAAGGCCTGCCGGACGTGGGGCAAGGCCACCTTCGGGGCGGCCTTACCGGTGAGATCGATGACTTGCAGGGTGCGTTCCTCGCGGCGCCCGTGGCCCTTGCCCACGACGTGGTCCACGATGGGGACCTGCGCCCAGGGCAAGGCGGTGAGCTGGGCGCATACCGTGGGCTGGTTGGCCTTGGCGATGAAGACGTAATGGGCGCCGTGGCGGTGCAGGTAATGTGCGTGGCCAGCCAGGCCGCCAAGACGGCGTCCAGCACATCGTCGTCCACGCCGGTCAAGATCCGCCGCAGCGTGGAGCGCGAGGGCACCCCACGCACGATCCCCAGGTCAGTCCAGTACCGCCGGGGCAGGTCAGCGGCCCAGGAGGCGATCGCCTCCACCGATCCCGCACTCGCCACGACCGCCGCCAACGCCACCGCGAGCACGCTGGCCAGCCGATGGCGGATCCCCCGGGCATGGCGTGGATCAGGAACCGTCGACAACACGTGCCACACCTGCACCGGTATCGCCGCGATCGCGCGATCCGGGGCCACCACCCCCGACGCCCGGATAGGCGCCAGCGCGGCAATCAGCGATGATACGGATGCGGGCACGGCACACCACCTACCGACGTGACGGACTTAGACACCCATCACGATCCAGGCGGCAGCCGTGCCCGCCCGGCTTATACACCCGGCGTGTCACATCACGATCCCGACACGCCGATCACCCGACTTTGAACGAGCCCTGGTGGGTTGGGAGGTCCCGAACGTCTCGGCCAGGTCTTCCTGGGTTCGATTGCTTCGCCAGTAGGTGGCGGTGATCTGGATCGCCCGGAACATTTTGATCGACGGAGGACAGGTCGGGATCGGCCCGTTGTGAAAGTCATGAATGCGCGCCGCGAGCTCGGTGATCTGCGCGGTCGTCATCCCGGTGGTATGATACATGTCGGCGGCTTTCTTCTTGAGTCTTGAGTCTGGTAACCCAATTCTCTCGAGAAAGCCGTCCTTTACGTTCACGACACGCCGAAGAGCTGCGCCTTGGTAATTCCCGGTTCAGTTAAGAGCACTCAGCTCGCTGAATAAGCCTCCGTTACTGCGATTCACCACGCCACGCCGCGAACCCGAGAATGAACTCGCCCTGACCATCTGGAACGCCTTGAAGATGATCGTGATCGGGCCGATCAGTCCTGTGTTCCTGATGCGTCCTCGTCTCCGTGAGACGAATGAGCGCCGCACCCCGCCATCATCCGCGCCATCATCGGCGGGGGATGACCGGTATCTGATCGATGCCTCGGTCAGAGCGAGCTGAGACTGTTCACCGGATCGACCTTGCCCGTCAGTCGATCCATTCCGACAACTCCAGCCACCGCTCCTCTAACCGTGCGACCTCTGCCACCAGCTCATGCAACTTGTCCGTTTGCCGTCGCAGGCCCTCGTAGTCGCTCTGATCGTGCTCGGCCAGTCGCTGATGGACCGCCTCGATGCTGCCTGACACCTTCTCCAGTCGGCGTTCTATCGCCCCGATCTCCTTCTGAATCTCTCGCCGCTGTGCACCGGAGACGGCCGACTGCTCCTCAGTCTCGGTCGTAGCCGCCGCGAGATCGGGCCTGCCCGCCTGTGTGGTCGCCTGAGTTTGCCGCAGCAGCAGGTACTCATCTACACCGCCCGGAACGTGGCGCAGGCGTCCATTGAGAATCGCGTACTGCTGATCGGTGACCCGCTCCAGCAGGTACCGGTCATGCGAGACCACGACCAGAGTGCCTGGCCAGGAATCGAGCAGGTCCTCCATCGCCGCGAGCATGTCCGCGTCGACATCATTCGTAGGCTCGTCGAGAGCGATCAAGTTAGGTTCGTCGAGGAGCAACAGCAGCAGTTGCAGCCGCCGCTTCTGCCCGCCGGACAGATCATCGACCCGGGCCGAGAGGTGCTCGGGGGCGAACCCGAGCCGTTCGAGCAGTTGCGCCGGGGTGAGGTCCTTGCCGTCAATTGTGAAGGTGGTCTTCGTGCGCGCCAGCACCTCCCTCACCCGGTCGCCGCCGATCTCGGCGAGTTGAGAGAACTGCTGATCCAGCACCCCGATCCGCACCGTCTTACCTCGCTTGACCCGGCCACTGGTCGGCTCGACGGTCCCGCAGATCAGCCCCAGCAGAGTGGACTTGCCAGCCCCGTTCGCGCCGAGGATGCCCGTGCGCTGACCCGGCGAGAGCCGCCACGTCACCTCCCGCAGCACCTCGCGGTCGCCGAAGCTCACGGTGGCGTTTTCGAGGTCGACGACGTCCTTGCCGAGCCGGGCCACCGCGAGCCTTTGCAGTTCGATTGGGTTGCGCACCGGCAGGACGTCCTCGATGAGCTGAGTTGCCGCATCGATGCGGAACTTGGGCTTGGAGGTCCGCGCCGGTGCCCCGCGACGCAGCCACGCCAGTTCCTTGCGCATCACGTTCTGCCGCTTGCTTTCCGCGGCTGCTGCCATTCGGTCACGCTCCACCCGCTGAAGCACATACGAGGCGTATCCGCCTTCGAAAGCCTCGACGGTGCGGTCGTGGACCTCCCATGTCTCGGTACACACCTCGTCGAGGAACCACCGATCGTGGGTGACCACCAACAAGCCGCCGGCGTCCTTAGCCCACCGCCGTTTCAGATGTTCGGCCAGCCAGGCGATGCCCTCGACGTCCAGATGGTTCGTCGGCTCATCCAGAGCAATCAGGTCCCAGTCACCCACGAGCAGCGCGGCCAAAGCCACCCTTCTGCGCTGCCCACCGCTGAGCCTCCCGACCTTATCCTGCCACTCGATGTCGGAGACCAACCCACCGATCACGTCTCGGACCGCCGGGTCACCGGCCCACTCGTGCTCCGGCCGGTCGCCGACGATTACATGCCCGACAATCGCCTCCGCGTCGAGGTCGTCGCCCTGGTCGAGGACACCGAAGCGGACACCGTTGCGGCGCGTCACCCGGCCCGCCTGGGGCTCGATCCGACCGGCGAGCATCCCAAGCAGGCTCGACTTCCCATCGCCGTTACGGCCGACGATCCCGATCCGATCACCCTCCTCGATCCCCAACGTAAACAAGTCGAACACGACGCGAGTCGGGTACTCCAGGTGCAGACCCTCAGCCCCCAGAAGATGCGCCGCCATCAGCGTCCTCCTGTCAAGACGGCACGGCGCGAGCACCGCGCCGCTCCCGCGCCGCGTCGGACCGCGACGCACCGCTCGGGCCGCGACCGGAACGACCGGCAGCGGTAGACTGAAGGCGTCCGATCAGCACGCCCTGTCGGAGTGTTTGGCTCGTCGAGGAACAGTACGTTGGGCTCCCCCATCAGCAGCAGGATCTGCAGCCGACGGCGCTCCCCGCCGGCGAGTTCGGCCACACGGGCCTGCTGCCGCGCGGCCATGAAGCCGAGCATGCTTGCCAGGCGGCTCGCGCTGACTCTCCCTTGCCGAGGCGGATGTGGCTGCTGATGTCGCTGATCGCCTCCACCACTCGCCGGTCGGCCAGGGCGTGCAGCTCGGCGACCTCCTGCGACAGGTACGCGGTGATCACGGTCTTCCCGACGGCCCGCCGTCCCGCGGCGAGCGGCACCTCGCCGAGGAAGGCCCGCAGCAGCGTCGACTTGCCCGAGCGGTTGACCCCGACCATCCCGACCCGCTCGCCCGGCGCGAGACGCCAGGTCACGCGCTCCAGCAGCGTGCGCTCGCCGAGCCGCACGCTCGCGTCGACCAG
>CAKUSI010000003.1 GCA_934678955.1 uncultured Austwickia sp.
CGTCGGCAGCGTCGTCGGCGACGTCATGGTGCGCGTCCCGAACATCCCCGACCGGGGAGGCGACGTCATGGGTACGGCGCTGCGCGCGCAGTCAGGCGGCGGTTTCGTGGTGATGTCGGCGGCGTCGCGCCTCGGGTTGCCGGCCGCCGTCGCGGGCCGCCTCGGGACGGGGCCCATCGCGACCATGATCGCGAATCGCCTGCGCAACGAAGGGCTGGAGATTCTGTTGCCGCTCGTCGAGGGGGAGCAGGGGCTGGCCTTCGGGATGGTCGAGCCGGACGGGGAGCGCACGTTCGTGACCGCGCCCGGCGTCGAATCAGAACTCACGCGCGCCGAACTCGACTCTGTCCGCGTGGGGCCGGACGACGCGATCGTGGTGTCGGGCTACGACCTGCTCTACCCGAGTGCGGGACCCGCGATCATGTCGTGGGTGCAGGAGCTGCCGGCGGAGGCCCTGCTCTTCTTCGACCCGGGCCCGTTGGTCGCGGAGATCCCCGAGAAGCTGCTGGATCTCGCGTTCGCGCGCGCGGATGTGCTCGGCCTGAACCGCCGGGAGGTCTCGCTGTTGACCGGTATCGGACCCGACGGGGGCGAGCAGCGGGCCAAGGACTGGATTTTTGGCGAGCTGAAGCAGGAAGACGTCGTCGTCCTGGTCCGGGAGGGCGAAGCCGGCAGCCGGCTGTGCCGCCGAGGCGGAGTCGTCGTGGAGTTCCCCGCCCCGGCAGGGGAGGTCGTGGACACGACGGGGGCGGGCGACGTCCATACAGGCGCTTTCCTGGCCGAGCTGGCACGGGGCGCCGACGTGGTCGAGGCCGCCCGGGTGGCCACCATCGCGGCCAGCATGTCGGTGCGCGAGCCGGTCTCGGCCGGCGGGCCGACCCGTGCGGCGTTGGACGCCTTCATGGCGGCTCTCTGAACTGCCGGCGGCTCTCTGAACTGCTGGCGGCTCTCTGAACTGCTGACGGCCCTCAGCAGCTGGTAGGTGTCGGGGCGCTCGTGGCCGTGCCGACGGCGGTGAATCCATCGCCCACGGCGACGTCGACCATCTCCCCGCCGCGGCCGTCGTCGACCAGCACGGCCCCGGGGAAACGGAGAGCCAACGTCTGTGCCTTCGCGGAACCGGCGGTCCCGTAGCGGATCTCGGCCACCCCCGCGACCTGCTTGTTGAGGGGGTCGTTCTCCACCTGGGCGACCACGAAGCCCTGCTGCCGCAGGCTGCGCGCGGTCGTGCCCGCGAGGCCCGCGCGAGCGGTGCTGTTGTAGACGTTGACAGTGACGTCGGAGACCGGGGGCAGGCTGGGAGCGGTGCAGGAGGGCGTGGTGCTGGTGGCTTGCGGCTCACCGCTGGATGACGAGGGCAGCCAACCTTGGACGGCGGCGAACGCGATGAGGAACGCGACCAGCAGGAACCCGCCGAGGCCGCCGAGGATCGCGATGGACCGCCGCCGCTGACGGTCGGTCTCCGCCAGGAGGCTTCGCGAATCGAGCTCGTCGGACATTCCTCATCTCCCCGGAAGTCTGGGCCGCCGGGGCCCCTACATCGGCTTGCGTTTTCGGCTTCGCCCCTCGTCCCCCGCTGGTCGGTCGGCGCGCCCTCACCTTACGTAATCCTAGTCGCGGGATGGGCGCAGGACGGGACGACGGGCCGCCGCGTCGCGGTCGGAACCGTCAGCTTCACGATTGCGACTCCCCGCCATCGACCGTCCGCGAAGGTGTTCTGCGCGAAAGCTTTCCCCCATGATCGCCCTCGTGGCGATCACTGGTCTTCGCGATCACTGATCCCCCGTGATCGCGATCTCCCCCGCGTACGCGTGGGTCCCCCTTGCCCGCGTACTGTCCCCCGCCTCGCGTCGAACGGAACGCTCGACGCGATGCCGTGCGGCTCGAGATGGCTCAGGAGCCGACGGCCGCGCTGCCCTTCGACGCGTCGTGTGATGGACGACGGTCCGCCGAGGAGAGGGTGTCCTCGCCCGTCAGGCGGGCCGTGGACCGGGCGCCAGGCTTGCCGGACGTGGGCGCGCCGGATTGGGATGCGCCGGCCTGTGCCATGACCTGCGGCTTTCCGGTGCCGGCCATCTTGGCGTCCAGGTCGAGGACGCGCGCGTGCAGCGCGGGTCGCCCGGCGAGTGCCGCGCGTAGGGCCCGGTGCAGGCCGTCCTCCAAGTAGAGCCGGCCCTTCCATCGGACTACGTGGGCGAAGATGTCGCCGTAGAACGTACTGTCGTCGGCCAGGAGCAGTCCGAGGTCCAGTTGGCTACGCGTAGTAGTCAGTTCGTCCAGGCGCACCATGGTTGGCGGTACATCGGACCACACGCTTCCCTCCCGCACCGCCTCGGCGGGATAGGGTCGCTCATCTCTGACTGCTTGAAAAATCACGCACCCAGCTTAGCCGAGCGGTTCCTAAAAAGTCCTGACCGAAACATTAACGTTGCATGGATCCGTTCTTGCCACCCGTGTGCTATATGTCACCGTTTGGTCCGGGTATACTGACCCATGGTCGGCACGCCGCTGGTCAGGCGGCGGCTCGCCCACATCTGAAGGGTCACACGGTCGGCGTACTGACGCACCCCTTGACGCTCGGTACGCTCCGAAACGTGACAGACACCACGGCTCAGCTCGAGGCGATCCGCGCGGGATACGCCTTCACCGGACCCGCCATGCAACTGGGAGCGGCGGTCAGCGACGGAGGGGCGGCGCACGCGGACGCGCCGGTGAACCTGCCTCTGTCGGTCATGAATCGGCACGGCCTGGTGGCCGGCGCGACCGGCACCGGCAAGACGAAAACGCTGCAGCTGATGGCCGAGCAGCTCTCGGCAGGCGGCGTACCGGTCTTCCTCGCGGACATCAAGGGCGACCTGTCGGGACTCGCCGCGCCCGGCGAGGACTCCGAGCGGACCCGGGCCCGGGCCACTGACGTCGGACAGGACTGGCAGGGCACGGGATTCCCGATCGAGTTCTACAGTTTGGGCGGCCAGGGGCCGGGCGTGCCCATCCGGGCCACGATCACGGCGTTCGGGCCGCAGTTGCTGGCCAAGGTCATGGACCTCAACGACACGCAGACATCCAGCCTGGGCCTGGTCTTCCACTACGCCGACAAACGGGGTCTGCCGCTGCTGGACATCAAGGATCTGCGCGCGGTCGTCCAGCACCTCACCTCCGACGAGGGCAAGGCGGACCTGAAGGAACTGGGCGGCTTGTCGGCCGCGACGGCCGGCGTGATCCTGCGCGAGCTGATCACGTTCTCCGACCAGGGCGGCGACGTGTTCTTCGGGGAGCCGGAGTTCGACACCAGCGACCTGCTGCGCGTCGCCGGCCCCGGCGACCAGGAGGGTCGCGGGATGATCTCCTGCCTGGAGCTGGCCGCCGTCCAGAGCCGCCCCAAGCTCTTCTCCACGTTCCTGATGTGGCTGCTCGCGGACCTCTTCCAGGACCTTCCCGAGGTCGGCGACCTCGAGAAGCCGAAGCTGGTGTTCTTCTTCGACGAGGCGCACCTGCTGTTCAACGGCGCGAACAAAGCGTTCCTGGAGTCGATCGAGCAGACGGTACGGCTCATCCGCTCCAAGGGGATCGGCATCTTCTTCGTCACCCAGACCTCGAAGGATGTGCCCGCGAGCGTCCTTGCACAGCTGGGCAATCGGGTCCAGCACGCGCTGCGAGCGTTCACCCCGGAGGACGCGAAGGCGCTCAAGGCGACGGTGTCGACGTTTCCGAAGAGCGAGTACGACCTGGAGGAGCTACTGACCCAACTCGGCACGGGCGAGGCCGTGGTCACGGTCCTGTCCGAGCGCGGGGCGCCCACGCCGGTGGCCTGGACCCGGATGCGGGCGCCGCAGTCGCTGATGGCCCCGATCGAGGCCGGGGCGATGGAGCAGGCGGTGAATTACTCGCCGCTGATCGAGCGGTACAAGGAGGTCGTGGACCGGGAGAGCGCATACGAGATGCTGGCCGCCCGCGTCCAGGGCGCGGGGCAGGACGGCGAGCCTGGCGGTCAGGGGTCTGGCGGTCAGGGCTCTGGCGGGCAGGTCGGTGGCGGATCGGCGGACGCGCCGCAGGACCAGGCGGGCGACTCCCGGCCGGCCGGGCGATCCCGTGCGCGGGCGCCCAAGGAGGAGCCGGGCATGCTGCAGCAGGTGGTGGAGTCGACCGCGTTCAAGTCGATGCTTCGCTCCGCGGGGACCGTGATCGGCCGGGAGGTGACCCGCAGCGTCTTCGGGACCGCGCGACGGCGGCGCTGATCCAGGTCGTGGGGCGCATGCCTGGGAGAGTGGCCGCATGGCTGAGGGAGTGACGCCGTGCGCCGATGGGGAGGGTATGTCCCCCTCACCGAACCGCGACGTCCTGGCGATCAGCGTCGGTGCCGGCGGAATCCGTGCCCGCCGCACGGGACTCGACGTCGACGCGCCCGACTCCACCGTGGAGATCCCGCGCCCCGTCGTCGATGAGGTCGCGCCTCCCGCCGAGCAGGTAGTCGGACTTGTGGCCGAGCTCGGCGCGCTGACGCAGCGGGATGGCCGGCCGCCGGAGGCGGTGGTCGCGGCGGTGCCGGAGGGTTGGTACGAGGCCGCGCCCGGCCTGCTCAGCGGTCTGCGCGTCGCGATGCCAGGCGCGCGATGCGCGGTCGTGGCGACGGCGTACGCCGCGCTGGTCGGGGCACATGGGGGCGTGAAGCCGGGAATCTGCCTGGACGTCGGCGCGGAGGCGTCCGTCGTGGCGACGGACTCGGAAGGGCTCTGGTTTCGGGGCGACGGCTGGGGGCCGCTGTTGGGCTCGCGCGGCTCCGGGGCCTGGCTGGGTGCGCAGGGGTTGGCCGCCGGATTGCGGTGGCGCGACGGTGTGCCCGACGGCTCGGAGGCGCTGCTGGTCGCCGGTCGCGCCGCGTTCGGCCCGGAGGAGGGCTGGCCGGCGCTGGTCGCCGGACGCGATGCCGCGACGGCGCTGACGACGTTTGCCCCCGCGGTGTGCGAGGTGGCGCGGGAGGATCCCCTCGCGCGGGCCATCGTTGAGGCCGCCGCGGAGCACCTGGCCGACACTGTGCAACCCGTGCGGGATCTGCTGCCGGGGGCGCCGGTCGCGGTGGTGGGTGGGCTGCTCTACCTGGACGCGATGCGTGTGGCGATCGCCTCCGCGTTCGGCAAGCGCCGAATCGTTCTGGTGCCGGCGCTCGGTGGTGCGCTGGAGGGGGCCCGGTTGGTCGGCGAACACCTGCTGTCCGGTGGGGGGTTGCCTCACCGGCCGCCCTTCGTGGTCCTGGACCACCGGGGAGAACTGCCCACCTGAAGCGGTGGGATTCGGGTTCGGGAATCGGGTTCGCTCGTCGTAGCCGGGCGCCGGGGAAGGACATCTCGTCCTTGCGCGAGACAACACCGCTCGCGGGCTGAGACGAGAAGGCCGGGATGTTCCGACGGACCTACCCGATCGCGCATCTCGCTCCCTGAGATGGCCCTGAACAGGCGTTTTGTCATGTTGAAGAGCGACAAGAGGTGATCGAGTAGGTCGCTCGGAACATTTGCACAGAAATGGCGGTGCCTGACCAGACATCACGTGATGTGGCAGGGCTGGCAATCGGGGCGGCGAAGGGCCCGGTGCCGGCGGTCCCTGACCGGACTCCCGTGATGTGGCAGTGCTAGTGACCCGGAACGGCGAAGGGCCCCGTGCCGTCGCCGGTCGGGGCCCTTCATCGCGTGGCGGAGGATGCGGGATTTGAACCCGCGAGGGGTTTCATCCCCAACACGATTTCCAATCGTGCGCACTAGGCCGCTATGCGAATCCTCCACCGTGCAGGGTACCGGAGCCTGCCTCGCCTGCTCAAACCCCGCTCCAGGGCAGCGTTGTCGGCCAGGGGGTGCCGGACCGCGTCCGGCATCTGAGCGAATCCGTCTCGCCGTGCGGTCGATGCGTCCGCCCGGCGGCGGGCGAGACCGTCGTGAGGTCGCGTCGCCACGACCATCCCACGGCGCGGCGATGCGCCGGTGGACCTGGTCTAGAGTGGGTATCGGCCCCCCGTGTGGTGGTACCTCTCCGAACTCCCCCAGGGCAGGAATGCAGCAAGGGTAGGTGAGCTCTTCCAGGTACGCGGGGGGTCCTGCATGCCCGCGCGGAGACGGCGTCGGCACCGTGGCGTGACGGACACCGTGGCATGACGAGCGAGATCCCGGAATCGCGGATGGGGGCCCAGAACCGCGCATGGGGTCCCGTGGATCGCCGGGACCTCATCGGCGGGAGCGGGACCTCATCGGCGGGAGCGGGACCTCATCGGCGGGAGCGGGACCTCATCGGCGGGAGCGGGCCACCGTCGGGCAATGAAGGCCGTAGGGAGTGGGACCTCATCGGCGGGAGGGGGCTGTCGTCCGTGTGGTGGAACGGTCGCCGTACGCCACGTGGGCGCTCCGAGACGCCGTACGCCGCTCTGATCCGCCGGACGCAAGCGACTTCAGCTGCTGGCCGCTTGCAGGAACGGCCGGGCCGGGGGTTCGGCGTCGGCGCGAAGCCGGTACCCCACGCCTCTGACGGCTTCCACGATCGAGGGGCCGCCCGCGGTCACGATCTTGCGCCGCAGCCTGCTCACATGCACCTCGATCAGGTGGTCGTCACCCGGCCAGTCGCCCCAGATGGCGCGGACGATCTCAGCCCGGGGCAGCACCCGGTCGCGCGCGGACAGCAGAAGGCGCAGCAGCTCGAACTCCGTGCGGGTGAGGTGGATCTCCTGCCGCGCGACGAACGCGCGCCGGGTGTCGACATCGATGGAGACCATCCCGGCGGACAACACGCTGCTGATCGGGGTGGCTTGAGCGGCGACGGCCGGCGAAACCGGGCGGATGTCCGCCTCGACGACGGCAGCATCGGGGTCGGATCGACCGCCGGTTGCGCCTCCCCAGACCAAGCGCGCGCGACGGGCCAGGGAGGTGAGGCGCGCGGCCAGGGCGCGCGACGGGGAGGGCCACACGACGAAGTCGTCGGCGCCGGCGGCGAAAGCGGCCACCTCGGCGAGCTCGTCCGGGACGGGAGACAGAACCACGATCGGGATGTGCCGCAGGACGCGACCGAGGGCGGCGGTCGGGTTGCCCGGCAGGCGTCGGTCGAGGACGGCGACGCCCGGAGCGTGGGATGCGCACGCGGCGCGGGCGGCGGTCACGTCCGCCGTCGCGACGCAGTGCACGCCGTGCTCGCGGAGGGCAGCGGTCACGCGGCGCCGGGTCGTCGGATCCGGGGACACCACTAGGACCGTTGTACGCAATCCGCCCACCCCCACTGCTGCTCAACGGTATTCACCGTCGCACGCGCGACTTAGGGAGTTCCCGTGAGCCAAGCGTGAGATTCTGCTCCGCAGCCTAGAGCCGGACGACCGTCCAGGGAAGACCCCGACGCATTTCAGCCTGTGCGCAGGCTCGTATGCAAGTCGGCGCGGCGCTCCGCTCGGGCGTTGGCTGTCGGTGGGGGCCGTTAGGGTCTGGAGCGTGAGCATCGCCCTCTATCGCCGCTACCGGCCGCAGACGTTCGCCGAGGTCATCGGGCAGGAACACGTCACGGAGCCGCTGACGCAGGCGTTGTCCACGGGGCGGGTGGGGCACGCATACCTCTTCAGCGGCCCCCGCGGCTGCGGCAAGACCACCAGCGCCCGAATCCTGGCGCGCTGCCTCAACTGCGAGGAGGGGCCCACGGCCACGCCGTGCGGTGAATGCCCTTCGTGCGTGGGGCTGGCCACGGGCGGGGCGGGGACCGTCGACGTGATCGAGATCGACGCGGCCAGCCACGGCGGGGTGGACGACGCGCGGGACCTGCGAGAAAAGGCGTCATACGGGCCCGCGCAGAGCCGCTACAAGGTGTACATCATCGACGAGGCGCACATGGTGACCCCGCAGGGCTTCAACGCGCTGCTGAAGATCGTCGAGGAGCCGCCCGAGCATGTGAAGTTCATCTTTGCGACCACCGAGCCGGACAAGGTGATCGGGACGATCCGATCGAGGACACACCACTACCCCTTCCGGCTGGTGCCCCCGAGTCGGCTCACCGATTACTTGGCGTCGCTGTGCGAGCGTGAGGGGGTCGCTGTCGAACCGGGGGTGCTGTCGTTCGTGGTCCGCGCCGGCGGGGGGTCGGTGCGCGACTCGTTGTCGGTGCTCGACCAGCTGATCGCAGGTTCCGGGGCGGAGGGGTTGACGTATGCCGGGGCGGCGGCGCTGCTCGGCTTCACCGAGGGGGAGCTGCTCGACGCGACCGTCGAGGCGCTGGCCGTGGGCGACGGCGGCGCGGTGTTTCGCCAGGTGGACCGCGTGGTGGAGACCGGGCACGACCCGCGGCGGTTCATCGAGGATCTGCTGGAGCGGTTCCGCGACCTGATCATCGTGGCGGCGTTCCCCGACGGGGCGGCGGCGGTGCTGCGGGGGGTCCCCGAGGATCAGCTGGACCGGATGCGGCACCAAGCGTCGTCCTACGGGCCCGGGGAGTTGTCACGCTGCGCGGACATCGTGAACGCCGGGCTGACGGAACTCACCGGGGCGACGGCGCCGCGGCTCCAGCTGGAGCTGATTTGCGCGCGGCTGCTGCTGCCGGCGGCGTCGGGGGTAGGTGGGTATGCGGCCCGCCTCGACCGACTAGAGCGGCGCCTGGACATGGCGGGCCCGCCGTCGCCTGCGACGGGTGGTGAGCGCGGTGGCCCGGGGGGCGCCGCGTCAGGCGGTGGAGATGGGGCGAGACCAGCCGAAGGTTCGGGCGACCGGCCTGAGCGGGCGGGCGGATTCGGGGCCATGGACGCCGTCGACGCGACGGAGCGTCCTCGAGCGGGCGGCGGTCCGCGACCTGAGGATCCGCCGGCGCGGGGTGACCAGTCGGCGAGCGGTGCCTCCGCCCCGGTTCCGTCGGGTTCGCCGGAGTCGTCAGGTCGGGTCGAAGCGCCAGGGCAGGCGGTCCATCAGCCGGAGGGCGGCGACGTCACGGCGTCCGGGCCCGGCACTGATCGCGGCCGCGCCGGGGAGGCCTCCGGTCCAGGGAGGGGCGACGCAACGGCTGCGGGAACGTCCGATCAAGCGGCGCAGAGTCCGCCGCGGGGCGGGCTCGACAGCGACGCGATCCGGCGGAGCTGGCCCGACGTACTCGCGCGGATCTTCACGATCCGGCGGGTGACGTGGACGTTCCTGTCGGAGCATGCGCAGGTGCTGGAGTACGACGGGCAGCGCCTCGTGCTCGGCATCGCCACTGAGGGGCTGACCAGGACGTTCCACAGCGGCAACCACGGCGAGGTCGTCCGGCAGGCACTGATCGAGGCGCTGGGCGTCGACGGGCGGATCGAGGGCGTGGCGAGGACCGGCGGTTCCGCGGGTGGCGGGCCCGCGGGCGGCGGCTCTGGGGGCGCGGCCCGGGCCGGGCGAGGTTCGGGTGGGCGGGCTGAACGGGGGGCGAGCCGCTCGGGGAGTGGCGCTGCCGCCTCGCGCGGGCGCGGCGCGAATCGAGGGGACGGCACGGACGCCGGCACGCAGCCGAGCGCCGTTGAAGCCGACCGACGGGCGGGTGTTGCTGGGGGCGAAGGCGCCGACGAGGAGGGAGAGACGTCCCGGCCCGACCGGCCGCCGATGCGCGAGGCGCCAGGCGGTGATCGGCCAGGAGGTGGCTCGGGACGTGAGTGGCGCGGCGGATCGCCCGAGGGGAGTGGCGCCTCGCCCAAGGGGCGCGGGCGCTCGCCCGAGGGGAGTGGCGCCTCGCCCAAGGGGCGCGGCGGCGCTCCCACGTCCGGGGCCGCCGGTCGCGAACACCACGGCGGAGGAGGGGCGCCTCGCGGAGGTGGGAGTCATGTCGACGGGTACCCCGGCGACATCCCCGGCCCGTCCGACGACGACATTCCCCCGGACGAGGACGTGCCACCGCCGCCCGATCGCGGTGGGTGGCGGGGTCGAGGATCGACCGCCGCAGAGGGGCCGCGGGGGAGCACCTCTGGCGGGAGCAGATCCGCTGCGACCGGAGGGCCGGGGGCAGATGCTGGTGGGACCGGTAGGCCGGAGCCCAGGGGGAGTGACGCGAGAGCGCCCGGGCGAGGCGCGTCTGAGACGGGTGCGCTCAGGGCGGATGCGACTCAGACGAGGGCGCGCGGGACAGGCGCGATGGAGGGGCAGGAGCGCCCGGCCTCGGCGGACGTCGGCCCGGCCTCGGCGGAGGGCGCCCGCGCGCACGAGGGAGGGCCCGCGGGGAGGTCATACGGGCAGTTCCAGGGGTACTCGCGGCTGGACGACTCCGGAGGCAGCGACACGAGCGGCGGCGGGGCCGTCGACCGGGGCGCGACGAGCGACGTCGAGGGTCCAGGAGCGCAGTGGGCACCGCCGGAGGGCCCGCGCGAGGAACTCGCGGGCTTCGCGATGCCGACTCCGCGGCCGGCGAGGTCGGCGGGCGCAGGCCCCTACGCCGAGCCCGAGCCGGCGCCCGCTGCCACCGATGAGATCGGGGAGTCGGGGGGCGGTGCCGGTCGGGCCGACGGAGGCGCCTGCGAACACAACCCCGAGGGTCGGCGACAGGCCGACGAGCGTGGGGGCGCCAGCCGCGACGATGAGGACATCACGGATCTCACCGCGGTCGGGCAGCCAGTGATCGAGAAGATCCTCGGAGGCGTCGTCATCGCGGATGACGCGCAGGGGCCAGACCGGTAGGGGCGTCGCCTGGGCGGCTGGCTGCGCGACGCCATACAGGTCTCGCGCTGGGCGCCATACAGCTCTCGCGCTGGGCGCCATACAGCTCTCGCGCTGGGCGCCATACAGCTCTCGCGCTGGGCGCCATACAGGTCTCGCGCTGCGCGTCGTACGGCTTAAAGGCGGTGGCGGCCGGCTCCCCGGTACCTGTCGATCCGTGAACGCCCACCGGACGGGATCGGCGGCGGGTGGCGCGCAGGGATAGGCTGTGCCGCCGTGAAGGCCCCCCATCTCCCCGCCGACAAGGCCGCTCGACTCCAAGCCGTTCGCGCCGAGCAGGCCGCCCGGCTCCAGGCGGTCAAGTCCGAGCAGACCGCACGCCTCCAGGCCGTGAAGAACGTGCGGCTGCCCAAGATGGAGGCGACCCGGTTCTACGAGTGGTCGCGCGCCATCGGGGGCCCGCTGATCCGGACGATCCTGCGCGCCGACGTGCGCGGCACCGAGCACATCCCGATGACCGGGCCGGTCATCATCGCGAGCAACCACCGCTCGTTCTTCGACAGCATCATCCTGCCGGCCACGTCGCCGCGCCCGATCACGTTCCTGGCGAAGGCGGAGTACTTCAACGGGCGCGGGTTCATCGGCGCGGTGAACCGGGCCTTCTTCACCGCGGCCGGCACGATCCCCGTCGATCGCAACCAGGCGCGCGCCGCTCAGGCGTCCCTGGACATCGCCCTGGACGTGCTGCGTCGGGACGGGGCGTTCGGGATCTACCCGGAGGGGACGCGCAGCCGGGACGGCCGCCTCTACCGTGGTCACACGGGTATCGGGCATCTTGTCCTCGAATCGGGCGCGCCCGTCGTCCCCGTGGCGCTCAAGGGCACCGAGCGGATTCAGCCGGTGGGCTCACACATGATCCGGCCCGCGAAGGTGTCGGTCGAGTACGGCCCGACGCTCCACCTAGCCGAGCGGTTCGCGGACATGCCCCGCGGCAAGGCCCGTCGCGAGATCGCGGACGAGATCATGGCGGCGATCCACGCGATGAGCGGGCAGGAGCTGGCCGGCGAATACAACGTGCGGCCCGCCAAACCCGCCCGCTGACCCGCCCTCCACGGGAGGGGGCCCATAGTGACCATGAGGCTTGTCGGTCGCTGCGCGTAGGCTGGGTCGCGTGTACGAAGGCGCGGTGCAGGATCTCATCGACGAACTCGGGCGGCTGCCCGGGATCGGGCCGAAGGGTGCGCAGCGCATCGCGTTCCACCTCCTGCAGGCCGACGAGATCGATGTGCGCCGCCTCGTGGACGCCCTCGTCCAGGTGAAGGCACGGGTCCGCTTCTGTGTGACCTGCGGCAACGTCGCCGAAGAGGAGCAGTGCCGGATCTGCGCCGACCCGCGTCGCGACGGCCGGTCGATCTGCGTGGTCGAGGAGCCGAAGGACGTCGTCGCGATCGAGCGGACCCGCGAGTTCCGCGGTCGCTACCACGTGCTCGGCGGCGCGATCAGCCCCATGGAGGGCGTCGGCCCCGACGACCTGCGGGTCACCGAGCTGTTCACCCGCCTGTCCGACGGGGCCGTGGACGAAGTGATCATCGCCACCGACCCCAACCTGGAAGGCGAAGCGACGGCGGCCTACCTGGCCCGGCTGCTCGCCCCCTTGAGTGTGCGCGTCACGCGCCTCGCCTCCGGCCTGCCGGTCGGCGGCGACCTGGAATACGCCGACGAGGTCACACTCGGGCGTGCCTTTGAAGGGAGGCGACTGCTCAATGCCTGATACCGCTGCGCCTGATACCGCTGCGTCCAAAACCACTGTCCCCGGGGTCGCCGGCCCCATCGAAGCAGCCTCGGGTGAGACCACACCCGGGCCGCCGCAAGCGACCCCGGTCGCGGAGGAGGTCGACGCCGACCTGGCGCTGCTCGGGGAGGAGACGGCCGCTGAGGCGCGAGAGTTCCTTGCGGTGCTGCGCAGCGTCGGCAAGGGGGAGACCCCGGACCAGGCGATCCCGCTGCTCCTGCTCGCGACGTCCCAGATCCTGGTGACCGGCGCCCGTCTCGGGGCGATCACCGATGTGGTGCCGGCGGAACAGTTCGAGTCTGATTTGGGTGGGGACTTCGACGTCGAGTCGCTGCGGGACAATCTGGGGGCGTTGCTGACCGGCCTCGACGAGTACGCGGAGATCATCGACCCGATGATCAGCGGCGAGGTCACCGCGACGACGCTGTCGGGGGCATTCACCGAGATCGCGGCCGCGCTGGTGCACGGGCTGCGGCACTACGCCGACGGTCGGGTCACCGAGGCGCTGTGGTGGTGGCAGTTCAGCTACCTGTCGAGCTGGGGCGCGCTCGCGACCGGGGCACTGCGGGCGCTGCAGTCGATCATGTCGCACATCCGGTTGGACGCGGACGAGGAACTGGTGGCCGAGGCGGAGTTCGACGCGCTGTACGGATAGCGCCCGTGGGCGGGAAGCGTACGCGTTCTTGCAGGTGGGGGCGTTCAGGTGCCGCCCGTGGGCGGGAAATGTCCGCAGTGGGGCAGGTGGGGGCGTGCGGATGGCGCCCGTGGGCGGGAAATGTCCGCGTTCTCGCAGGGGGGGCGTACCGATGCCGCCCGTGGGCGGGAAGCGTCCGCGTTTTCGCTGGTGGGGGCGTTCGGGTGTCGCCCGTGGGCGGGAAATGTCCGGGTTTTCGCAGGTGGGGGCGTGCGGATGCCGCCCGTGGGCGGGAAGTGTCCGGGTTTTCGCTGGTGGGGGCGTGCGGATGGCGCCCGTGGGCGGGAAGTGTCCGGGTTTTCGCTGGTGGGGGCGTACCGATGCCGCCCGTGGGCGGGAAATGTGCGGTGCCCGGGGCGAGGGGTGACTGGCTGAAGGGTGCATCAGAGGCGGAGGAGGCGCTGCAGCGGCGGGTAGTGGGCCGCGACCTGCGTCCAGGACTCCTCCACCACGCCTGAGAGCCACGCGGTGCCCTCCGCGGAAAGGGCACGGTCCAGGCCCTGGATGGCGGCGACGTACTCGATCCCGCCGCGCGCCGCCTCGCCCAGCGTCGACGCCAGCGCGGCAGGCGGCTGGGCCGCGATCCCGCGAAGCCCCTCGCCGGCCGAGCGGCCGGCCCCCGCAGCAGATCCCGTGCCAGCCCCGGCGACCGCTCCCGCACCAGCCCCGGCGCACTCGGCCTCGAACACCGCGCACATCGGCTCGATGGCCTCGGCCAGAGCGGCGCGCTCGTCGTCGTCCGGCCGCACGCGGGCGACCAGGCGGCGCAGCCGGGAGAGCCGCTCCTTCTGGGCGGAGGCCAGCATCTCGAGCGCGCCGGCGTACACCAGGTCGCCCAGCGGCTGGGCGGCGAAGAACGGCGCGCGGGCGTGCTCGTACCAGGCCCGCAGCGCCCGCAGCTGGGCGACGTACGCGAAGTTCTTGCCGAGCAGACGGTTGAGCCCGCGGTACTCGGCCCCGACGAACGGCGCCTGCATCGACGGCGGGGGGCCCACGATGACGAGCTGATCGGGCTTCGGCACGTCGCTGCGCAGCACGGACCCCGCCCCGACCACCGTGCCGTAGGCCACCTGCACCGGCCCGACCGCCCCGCCCTGGCCGCCCAGGAAGATCGGCGCCTGGTCGAGCATGACCCCGCGCGGCACGTCCCCGAACAGGGACGGCGTGGTCTTGTCGCCGCTTGGGGTGAAGTTGAAGTGGATGTATGACGACCCGACCTCGGAGTGGTCCTTGCGGCTGCGCCCCCCCGCCATCAGGCAGTCGCAGAAGTTGATCAGGCTGCCCAGCGTCACGAACGGGAACAGGATCGTCTGCTTGAGCCCCACGCAGTGCGCGCCGCCGGCCTCCTCCTCCAGCAAGCACCCCTCACGCACATGGTGGCCGAGACCCAGGTTGGAGCGCGCGAGGAAGACCGCCTTGGCGGCATACCCGCCCTTGAGTTCGACGTCCGGCCCCAGCCGGCAGTCCACGACCGTGACCGGCCCCTCGCCGCCCAGCTCGCACCCCGCCGAGATGGCGGTCTTCGCGCCCGCGAGCCGCGTGCCCTGGTGCAGGGTCACGCCGTCGCCGCTGATCCGCTCGACGTCGACGTCCTCGGCGATGTCCACCGCGTACGGATTCGGGATGGACACGCCCTTCGCCAGCAACTGCTCGACGATGTGTGCTCCGCGCGGTGCCTGCATGTGCGCTCCTTGAATCTCGCCAGGGATAGGGGCCAGGGATGTCCTGCCAGAACAAGTGTGCCGCCAGGCATAGGCGCTGCCGGAATCAGTGTGTTGCCAGGTCGTTTCCGCGCCAGGGACGGCCGTCAGGCGATCCGCGTCCCCCGGGGGAGCTTGCGGACCGGCGTCCGCAGCCGGCGGATCGCGATCAGCGTGCCGCCGATGGCGAGCAGTCCGTACGCCACGAAGCCGATCGGCCAGATCGGGGAGCCGAGGGGGCGACCGTACATGTCGCGGTCCTCGCCGGCGACCAATTCCCGTGAGCTCCAGCACTCGTCGTGGACGTCGGGCGGCCCATTGCGCGCGGCGCGGACGGCGTCCGCAATCCCGCGCAGCGGCCCCTGCTGGACGTATCCCTGCCGGTCGGGCTCGCGTCGCTCGGGCGCGGCGTCGGCGACGATCACGTACGGGCTGGGGGCCAGCAGCCACCAGTTCCGCTCGGTGTGCGAGACGGGGCGCAGGGACGTGATCTCGCGGCACTCCGGGAATCCCTCGGGGGGCAGGGGGCCGCCGCCGGGCTCACCGGGCATGGGGGCGGGGGTCGGGTCCGCGGGTGGGGTCACGCCGGGCGTCGCCGGGGAGGTCGCGGCCGGGGCGGAGGTCGTGGGCGTGGCGGAGGTCGTGGGCGTGGGATCGGCGCCGGGGCCGGCCGTCGCACTGCCCGTCGCCTCCGGGATGGGTCCTGGCGGCCAGCTCATACCGTCCTCGGGGGCGTACGTGCGGACCCGCACCACCTCCTCGCCCGTCACCATCGGCATCGTGAGCGCGAAGACCAACGGTGTGCCGAGCGCGAGGAACCCGATCGTGACGTACGTGAGCACCACCGACGACACGGTGCGCGCGGTCAGCGACGAGATCGCAAGGCCGATCGCGCACACGGCGAGCAGCACGACCGCCATCGTCACCAACGCCATCGCGAAGTGCCCCGGACTGACGCCCCCAGCGATGAGCGCCCAGATGAGCACCGGTGCCGCGATGGCCAGGAACCCCATCGCCGCCAGCCACGCTGCGAGCAGCTTGCCCAGCCCGATCTCCGCGGGGCTCAGGAGCGTGGTCTGCAGCGTCGCCAGGACCCCGTGCTCGCGGTCGCCGCTGATCGCGCTGGCCGACAACGACGGCGCCACGAGGAGCGCGAGCGAGAGGACCAGCATCACGGTCCCGCCGTAGAAGATCGCGGGCTGCTGCGGGTCGTTCAGCTGGCGGCTGGCGAACCAGATGAGCGCGACGAAGCCATACACGAACAACACCCAGAACCCGATCGTCCACGCCGTCCGTGAGGCGCGCAGGCGCTGGGTCAGTTCGAGGCGCGCGACCAGCCAGATGCCGCGCAGGCTCAGGCCTTGTGCCGGCGGGTGGGCCGTGGCGCGGGGAGCCTGTTCCGGAGGGTTGATCGTTGCGGTCACTGCGGTCCTCCCCGAGGTGATCTGTGGGCGCTCATGCGCGCTCGACGGACTCGGTCGCGTCGAGGTAGGCGGCCTCCAGGTCGCTGCCCGGCGCGGGCGCGAGGCCGCATACGTCGATGCCTCGGCCCACCAGGTAGGCCACGAGCGCGGCGGCGTCCCGCTCGCCGCCGAGGTCGAGTTCGACCGTGTGGATCCCGTGGTCGGTGTGGGTCCCGTCCGGGCCCGAGTCGTCGGTTGTGGCGGTCGTCCCGGAGGTGGCGGACGTGGCGGAGGTGGCGGACGTCCCGGGGGTGGCGGAGGTGGCGGACGTCCCGGGGGTGGCGGAGGTGGCGGACGTCCCGGGGGGTGGCGGAGGTGGCGGACGTCCCGGGGGTGGCGGAGGTGGCGGACGTCCCGGGGGTGGCGGACGTGGCGGAGGTGGCGGACGTGGCGCGAGCGGTTGGTACGGACATGACGTGGGCGTCGACCCCGCCGCGCTCCCGGAGTGCCGCCAGCAGCGCTCCTCCGTCGAGCGCCGTCACGCGCCAGCGCGGCAGCTCGGGGCGCCCGCGAAGGTCATACGACGAGACCGTGCGCCCCTTGGCGACGATCACCGCCTGATCCGCCATCTCCTGCAGTTCGGTCAGGATGTGGCTGCTGACCAGGACGGTGCGGCCCTCCGCGGCCTGGGCGCGCAGGACGTCGCGCAGTTCGATGCGGCTGCGGGGGTCGAGTCCGGAGGCGGGTTCGTCGAGGAGCAGTACGCCGGGATCGTGCACGAGGGCCCGCGCCAGGCCGAGGCGTTGCCGCTGGCCGCGGGACAGGACGCGGGCCGGGCGTTCGGCGAGGTCATCGAGGTGGACGAGCCGGAGCAGCTCGGCCACCCGCTGTATGGCGGTGGCGCGCGGGATGCGGTACGCCTGCGGTGACCGTGGTGAGCACCTCGGTCACCGTGAGCGTGTCCCAGGTGCCGAATCCGTCCGGCATCCACCCGATCTCGGCCCGGACCGCGCGGGGCTGGTCGACCGAGTCGACGCCGTTGATCCGTACGGTCCCGGAATCCGGCGCGAGCAGCGTCGCCAGCACGAGGAGCAGCGTCGTCTTGCCCGCGCCGTTGGGCCCGATGAGCGCCGTGACCTCACCCGGCCGGGCCTGAAGGCTCAACCCGTCCAACGCGCGTACGTCCCCGAACGCGCGAGTCAGCCCGGCGACCTCGATCCCGGCCCCCGACTTCCCCGCCATGCCCACAGCATCCTCCTGTGCTGGCAACGATGGGAATTCGCCGCGCCGGTGAGGTCCCCGGCCAGACTCAGGTTCCCGCCCGTGGGCGGGAAATGTACGCGTTGGTGCAGGTGGCGGCGTACCGGTGCCGCCCGTGGGCGGGAAACGTACGCATTGCGCTGGGACTTGGCGTACGGGTGCCGCCCGTGGGCGGGAAATGTACGCGTTGGTGCAGGTGGCGGCGTAGCGGTGCCGCCCGTGGGCGGGGAACGTACGCGTTGGTGCAGGTGGCGGCGTACCGGTGCCGCCCGTGGGCGGGAAACGTACGCGTTTGCGCAGGTGGCGGCGTACCGGTGCTGCCCGTGGGCGGGAAACGTACGCGTTTGCGCAGGTGGCGGCGTACTGGTGCGGCCCGTGGGCGGGAAATGTACGCGTTGGTGCAGGTGGCGGCGTACCGGTGCCGCCCGTGGGCGGGAAACGTACGCATTGCGCTGGGACTTGGCGTACGGGTGCCGCCCGTGGGCGGGAAATGTACGCGTTGGTGCAGGTGGCGGCGTAGCGGTGCCGCCCGTGGGCGGGGAACGTACGCGTTGGTGCAGGTGGCGGCGTACCGGTGCCGCCCGTGGGCGGGAAACGTACGCGTTTGCGCAGGTGGCGGCGTACCGGTGCCGCCCGTGGGCGGGAAACGTACGGGGTGGCCTGGGGCTTCGCGTACGGATGCTGCCCGTGGGCGGGAAATGTACAGGCCCGCCGACATCCTGTCCGCATGGCGAGATGCGCGTCTCGCAGCCCGGGCGTGGCGAAGCCCGTCAGGGGGCATCGCTACACTCGCTTGCGGCAATAGCTGGGACACGACCTGCAGGCCAAACCCGTTCCGGCGCGTATCGAGTGGAGTACCCGTGAGTCTAGTCGTCCAAAAGTACGGCGGATCGTCCGTGGCCGATGCCGACAGCGTCAAGCGTGTCGCCAAGCGGATCGTGGACACGCGCAAGGCCGGCAACGACGTCGTCGTCGTCGTCTCGGCCATGGGCGACACGACGGACGAGCTGCTCGACCTGGCCCAGGAGGTCAGCCCGCTGCCGCCCGCCCGCGAACTCGACATGCTGCTGACCGCCGGTGAGCGGATCTCGATGGCCGTGCTCGCGATGGCCATCGCCAACCTCGGCAGCACCGCGCTGTCGTTCACCGGCAGCCAGGCCGGCATGATCACCGACGAGGCGCACGGCCGCGCCCGCATCATCGACGTCACCCCCGGCCGCATCCGGGCCTGCCTGGACGAGGGCAACATCGCGATCGTCGCCGGCTTCCAGGGCGTGTCCCAGACCACCAAGAACATCACGACGCTCGGCCGGGGTGGCTCGGACACGACGGCCGTCGCGCTGGCCGCGGCGCTGCACGCGGACGTCTGCGAGATCTACACGGACGTCGACGGCGTCTTCACCGCCGACCCCCGGATCGTCCCGACCGCCCGCCACATCGCGCACATCTCGACCGAAGAGATGCAGGAGATGGCCGCCCACGGCGCCAAGATCCTGCACCTGCGGTGCATCGAGTACGCGCGTCGCTCTCGCATCCCGATTCACGTGCGCTCCTCGTTCTCACACAAGGAGGGCACCCTCATCACCGACCGACCCGCACAGGGGCATGAAGGAGGGGCCGTGGAAGCGCCCATCATCGCCGGCGTCGCGCACGACCGCAGCGAGGCCAAGATCACGATCACGGGCGTGCCCGACCGGCCCGGTTACGCCGCCAAGATCTTCAGCATCGTGGCCGACTCCGAGGCCAACATCGACATGATCGTGCAGAACGTGTCGGCGGTCGCCACCGGTCGTACGGACATCTCCTTCACGCTCAACGCCGGCGACGGCGACCGCGTGGTCAAGGCCCTGGACAAGGCCAAGGAGGAGATCGGCTTCGAGGCACTGCGCTACAACGACCGGATCGGCAAGCTGTCGCTGATCGGAGCCGGCATGCGCAGCAACCCCGGCGTGAGCGCGCAGCTGTTCAAAGCGTTGTCGGACGCCAACATCAACATCGAGATGATCTCCACCTCGGAGATCCGCATCTCGGTGGTGACGACCGAGGAAGAGCTGAACGACGCGGTGCGCGCCGTGCACACCGCGTTCGGCCTGGACGCGCAGGACGCGCAGGCCGTCGTGTATGGAGGGACCGGACGATGAACACCCCGCGTGAGAAGAGCAAGCCGACCCTGGCGGTCGTCGGAGCCACCGGCGCCGTCGGCTCCGTGATGCTGGGCATCCTGTCCAGCCGCGAGGACGTCTGGGGCGACATCAAGCTCGTGGCCTCGGAGCGGTCGGCGGGCAAGGTGCTGCAGGTCCGCGGGCAGGACGTGGTGGTCGAGGCGCTCACCCCCGAGGTGTTCGACGGCGTGGACGTTGCCATGTTCGACGTGCCCGACGAGGTCTCCGCGAAGTGGGCGCCGATCGCCGTCGAGCACGGTGCGGTCGCCGTGGACAACTCCGGCTCGTTCCGGATGGACCCCGACGTGCCGCTGGTCGTTCCCGAGGTGAACGCCGCCGCCGCGCGCAACCGCCCCAAGGGGATCATCTCCAACCCCAACTGCACGACCCTGACCATGATGGATGCGCTCGGCGCGCTGCACAAAGGCTGGGAGCTGACCGAGCTGGTCGTGGCCTCTTACCAGGCGGCGTCCGGTGCCGGGTCCCCCGGCGTGGAGCGGCTCCAGGAGGAGCTGAAGGTCGTGGCCGGGGAGGATGTCGGCAGCGCGACCGGCGACGTGCGCCGCCTGATCAGCTCGAGGCTGGGCGACGAGTCGCCCTTCCCGGCGCCGCTGGCGCTCAACGTCGTGCCGTGGGCCGGGTCGCTGCGGCCCGAGGGGTGGAGCAGCGAGGAGCTCAAGGTCCGCGACGAGTCCCGCAAAATCCTGGGGATTCCCGACCTCAAGGTGTCGGCGACGTGCTGCCGCGTCCCCGTGGTCACCACCCACTCCCTGGCCGTGCACGCGACGTTCCGCAAGCCGATCACCGTGCAGCAGGCCCGCGAGGCCCTGCTGGACGCGCCGAGCGTCGTCCTGCAGGACGACCCGGACCACGGCGAGTGGCCGACTCCGGCCGACGTGGTGGGTTCGGACCCGACGTTCGTCGGCCGCGTGCGGCAGGCCCTGGACTTCCCGAACACGATCGACCTGTTCGTGTGCGGCGACAACCTGCGCAAGGGCGCTGCGCTCAACACGGCCCAGATCGCCGAGCTGGTCTGCGCCGAGCTGTCGGGGCGCTGATCGTCCGACGGTGATGCCCGAGCGGTGACTCGGGGGTCGCCCTCTCGCCTGCGGAATTCCGCGCCGACGGGGACGACTCGGTCGGTTTGCGGCTAGGTTGCGGCCATGAGCGACGACCAGATCATCGTGATGAAGGGCGGCCCGCTGAAGGTGCCCGCGCACCTTGCCGTCATACGGCGTGCCCTCGGCGACCCCGCCTCCGGGCAGACGTGGGTGGAGGAAGAGGTCGACACCGCCGGCCGGGTGAGCAAGGGCATCGTGAACCTGTGCCGCTGCGGCCATTCGGCGGACAAGCCGTTCTGCGACGGGTCCCACCGCAGGGAGTGCTTCGAGGACGGCTGAGCCCTCCTTCGGCGGCGCCGGTCGGGGCCTTCGGCCTGTGCAAGGATTGGGGTCGCACGCCCCGCGGACCTCCGCGATTCGCCGGCGTCACGAGGAGGCCCGATGGTGACAGGGACGTCCAGCGCCGAGCGGCCGCGCCTCGTGGGAGTCGGGGTCGGTCCCGGTGACCCCGAGCTGGTAACCCTGCGCGCGGTGCGCGAGCTCGCGAACGCCGACGTGATCCTCGTGCCGGCCACCGAGCGGTCGGCCGACGGCCCCGGGCGTGCCGAACAGGTCGTCACCGGGTGTTGTCCGCAGGCTGCGGGCGCCCTGCGACGGGTGCCGTTCAGCATGGCGGACCGGCAAGGCGTGACGGCCCGGCGCCAGGAAGCCTGGGAGACCTCGGCGGCCATCGCGCTCGAGGCGTTTGCCGCAGGGGCGCGCAGCGTGGTGCTTGCGACGGTGGGCGACCCGAGCGTGTACTCGACGTTCTCCTATCTCGCCGCGCACGTGAGCGACCAACTGCCGGACGTGCGCGTCGAGGTCGTCCCCGGGATCACGGCGATGCAGGCGCTCGCGGCGGCCAGCCGCGTGCCGCTCGTGGAGGGCAGCGAGGTGCTCGCACTTGTGCCCGTGACCGCTGGGATGGACACGCTCGACCGCGCGTTGGAACTCGCGGACACCGTGGTCGCCTACAAGGGCGGGCGGCAGCTGCCGGAGGTCCTGACGCGGTTGCGCGAGGCGGACCGGCTCGCGGGCACGGTCCTCGGCACCGACGTGTCCCTGCCCGTCGAGAGGCTCACCCGGCTGGACGAGTGGACGCCAGGCGAGCGGGCCCCATACTTCTCCACCATCCTCGCGCCGGCGCGGCGCACCGGCGTCGGGGGGCGGCTGTGAAACTCCATCGGCATCACCACTCCGGCGAACCGACCGAGCGCAAGGGCAAGGTCGTCTTCGTCGGGGCCGGGCCGGGTGCGGCCGACCTCATCACGATCCGCGGCGCGAAGGTGATCCAGGAGGCGGACATCGTCATCTGGGCCTCCAGCCTCGTGCACCCGGGGATCGTCGCGCCGGCCCGCCGCGACGCGCTGCTGATCGACTCGGCCTCGGCGACGCTTGAGGACCTGCGCCCGTACTTCATCCGGGCCCGCGACGAGGGGCTCCTCATTGCGCGCGTGCACACCGGCGACCCGTCGATCTATGGCGCGACCGCCGAACAGCGGGACATGTGCAACGAGCTCGGGCTGGCGCACGAGACGGTCCCGGGAGTCTCCGCGTTCTCGGCCACCGCCGCGGCGGCGGACGTCGAGATCACCGTGCCGGAGGTGAGCCAGTCGTTCGTGCTCACGCGGCTGGAGGGCGGGCGCACGCCGATGCCCCGCGGCGAGACCGTCCGCGGTTTCGCCGCCCACGGCGCGACGATGGCGATCTACCTGTCCGCCGCGCGGCACAAGCAACTGCAGGACGCGCTGCTCGACGGCGGCTACCCCCCGGACACCCCGTGCATCGTGGGCTTCCGCGTGTCCTGGGAGGACCAGATGCTCATCCGGTGCTCCCTGTCGGAGCTGTCTGCCACGATGCGGGAACGCAAGCTCTGGAAACACACGATGGTGCTGATCGGCCCGGCGGTCGCCGAGGGACCGCTGGCCGCTCGCAGCCACCTGTATCATCCGGGATTCCGGCACGGCTACCGGGCCGCTGAGCCCGGCGTCCGCGCCGGGCTGCGCGCCTGGAACGCGGTGGGCATCGGATCGGTCGAGGACGACGAAGGGGACGACCAATGATCGAGGTGTACGGCTACCTCGGCCAACCGCCGCCGCACGTGCGGCGGGCCTGTTCCGAGGCCGACCTGGTGGTGGGTTCGGCCCGCGCGCTGGCGGTCCTGGGAGTCCCCGAGCAGCGGCGCCTCGTGATGGGCCCCGTGGAGGCGGTGATCGAGCGCCTCGTGGAACGCGAGGCCACGACTCGCGTGCACGCCGAGAACGTGCGCGGCCGTACGTCCCGGCGCAGCGGTGACCGGCTGACCTTCCAACGGGGGCGCAGCGGCCGGTCGACCCGGCCGTGGGACGAGCGCCTCCCTGCGGGGTCGGAGTCCTCGGAGACCGCGGCCTTCGAGGTGCGGGGTCGTTTCGAGCGCCACCGGTTCGGCATTCGGGCGGAGCACCGCAAGTCCGGCGGGGGCGTCGTCCACGACCGGGTGGTGCTGCTCGCGAGCGGGGACCCGCTGTTCTACGGCATCGTCCGGCGGCTGCGTCGGGCGGGTCTGCGGTGCGTGGTCTTCCCCGGCGTGTCCTCGGTGGCGGCCGCGTTCGGCGCGGTCGGCGTGCCCTGGGACGACGCTCAGGTCGTGAGCGCCCACGGTCTGCCGCTGCGACCCGCGTTGGCCGCCTGCCGCGCGCTGCCCAAGGTGGCCGTGCTGACCGGTCCCGGCCAGGGCATCCGCGAGCTGGCGGCCGGGCTGGCGGACCTGGACCGCTGGTACGTCCTGGCCGAGCGGCTCGGCGAGACCGACCAGCGGATCCGGATTCTCGACGGCGAGGAGGCCCGCCAGCTCGAGGACATCCTGGAACCGCACGTGGTCCTCGTGCTCGACACCGAGCCCGCGCTGCCCGGCACGATCGGGGTGGCCTGCCCGTTCGCGGGTGGCCTCCGCCCCATGTCGGACCTCGTCGACGGCGGGACGCAGGGGTTGTCCCCGACGGCCAACCTGATCGTCGGTCGCCACCTGCCCGTGATGGGCCAGATGATCTGGACGCAGGGCCGCATCGGCGCCGAGGTCGCGGTGGCCTGCGCCCGCACGGGCGCGGCCGTGATCGACTTCCAGGGCCCGCCGCCCGCCCACGTGCCGGAGGCAGACCTGGTCGTGCTGGACGACCCCGATCGTCTCGCCGACCTGCGGGGCCGCCGGCCGCGGATCATCGTGCTGGTCTGCGACGACGAGGACGCCGAGCGCGCGGCCGCCGCCGTGGACGACCTGGGCATCCCTGGCCCGGTCGCGGTCGAACACCTCGCGGTGACCGACGACGGCGGGTCGACCACGTCCGCGTACCTGACCACGGTCTACGTCGAGCAGGAACCCACCCGGTCGTCCGGCGAACAGGCCTGAGAGACCAGCCCCGGCGCGTCCCGGGCTCTGGCGCGTCCCGGGCTGCGGCGCGTCCCGCGCTCCGGCGCGCGTTAGTTCCGGAATCGGCCGTGCGATGTTGTGCGGCCCGGACACGGCGGACTCGCACACAGGGCATCATGGGCTGGGCCCTCACGGCCAGACTGCGGAGTCGGTGCGTGAGGTGGAACCGCGGAGCCCTGCGCGCAGGGCGGGCAGGAGGCCACGTGAACGTGCCGGAGCGCAGCGAGGGCGACGGCGTCGACGACGACCGGTGGGGCGCGGGCGATCCGCAGGGCGACTCCGAGGGGCCGCTGATCGGGCAGGTCGTGAGCTCGAGCCCGGCGGCACGCCACCGCGCGCGGGAGATCGACGCGGCCCTGGGGGGTACGAAGCTGTACGAGGGTCCCGCCCGCGACCTGCTGCCGAAGGCGTGGGGCGAGTGCGACGTGATCGTCAGCCACCTGGCGCTCGGCGCGACCACCCGGCTGATCGCCCCGCTGCTGACCGACAAGCGCACCGACCCCGGGGTCGTCGTGGTCGACGAGGCCGGCCGGTTCGCGGTGCCGCTGGTGGGCGGCCACGCGGGCGGGGCCAACGACGTGGCCCGGCGGATCGGCGAGGCGCTCGGGGCCACTCCGGTGCTGACGACCGCCACGGACTCCGTCGGGATCCCGGCGCTGGACACGCTGGGCTGGGCGTACGAGGGCGACGTGGCCGGGGTGACCCGCGCCGTGCTCGACGGGCGTGACGTGGAGTTGGTGCGGGACTACCGCTGCCCCCTGCCGCCGCTGCCCCCGACGGTGCGGGAGGTGCCGTCGGCCGAGCTGGACGCGCACGCCGCCGGTGCCGGGCAGCCGGTGCCCGCCCCTGACGGCTGGTCGCCGGCCGGCCGCATCGTCGTGACCGACCGCGCCACGGCATCCCATACGGGCTCTTTGCCCACCGCGCCACAGGCCACCTCCCAACCAGGCGCGTCCCATACGGGCTCTTTACCCACCGCGCCACAGGCCACCTCCCAACCCGGGGCGTCCCATACGGACTCCGTGCCCACGGTCGTCCTGCACCCGCGGTCGCTGGTGGCGGGCATGGGTTGCAACTCTGGGACGGACACCGAGCAGCTCGAGGAACTGCTGCGCGAGACGCTCGCCGACGCGGGCCTGGCGATCGAGTCGCTGACCGCGATCACCACGATCGACCTCAAGGCCGGGGAGCTCGGCCTCGTGCAGCTCGTCGCCCGGCTCGGGGTGCCGCTGGTCGACTTCCCCGCCCACGAGTTGGCCGCGCAGGATGCGCCCACGCCCTCGCCGGTGGTCGACGGCCACGTCGGCAGCCCGAGCGTCGCGGAGGCCTCCGTCCTTGCCCATGGCGCGGAGCTGATCGTCCCCAAGCGGAAGTCCCGCGACGCGACGTGCGCGGTCGGGCGGTTGCCCGCCCGCGGGCGGCTCAGCGTGGTCGGACTGGGGCCGGGAGCCCGGGACCTGCTCACGCCTCGCGCCATGGCGGCGGTGCGTGGGGCGAGGTTTGTGGTGGGTTATGGGCCGTATGTGCGTCAGGTCCGCGACCTCATCCGCCCCGGTGCCGACGTCCTGGCCTCGACGATGGGCAGCGAGGCGGAGCGGACTTCGGCGGCCATCGCGCGGGCCCGGGAGGGTGACCCGGTGGCGCTGGTGTGCAGCGGGGATCCGGCCGTGTACGCGATGGCGAGCCCCGTGTTGGAGCAGGGCACCGAGGGCATCGACGTGGAGATCGTCCCGGGCGTGACCGCGGGTCTCGCGGTCTCGGCGATTCTCGGCGCCCCGCTCGGGCACGACCACGTACTCATCTCCCTCTCCGACCTGCACACAGACTGGGCCAGCATCGAGCGGCGGCTCGTCGCGGCGGCGGAGGGTGACCTGGTCACGGTGCTCTATAACCCGCGCAGCCGGACGCGCCGGTGGCAGCTCCCGCGGGCGCTGGAGATCCTCGCCGCGCGCCGGCCGGCCGCGACCCCGGCCGCGGTCGTCCAGCAGGCGGAGCGGCGCCGGCAGAGCGTGCACCTGATGACGCTGGCCGACTTCGACCCGGAGAAGGTCGACATGAATTCCCTGGTCGTGGTCGGTTCGAGCACGACCAGGTACGTGAGGACCGGCGGCGGCGAACGCCGCATGGTGACCCCCCGCGACTACACCTGGATGGCGACATGAAGCACACACCGCTGCTGATCGCGGCCCACGGCACGCGCGACCCCGAGGGCGTCCAGGCCTGCGAGGCCCTGGTGGCGCGCGTCCGGGGGATGCTGCCGGATACGCAGGTGGAGGTGGGGTACGTCGAGCTCACCCAGCCGCCCATCGACGAGGCGCTGCGGGGAATCCTTGCGGCGCAGCGAGATCGCGGCGAGGAGGTGCCCCACGCCGCCGTCGTCCCCCTGATGCTCAACACGGGCGGCCACGTCCGCGCGGACATTCCCGAGTCCGTGGCGGAGGCCGAGCGGGACACGCCGGGAGCGCAGGTGACGTACGGGCGTCCGCTCGGTGAGGATCCGCGGCTGCTGGCCGCCGTCGACCAGAGGATCGCGACGGCGATCGCGTCGCTGCCGGGCGACGTGGACCCGCGGGACGTGACCGTGGTGCTGCTCGGGCGGGGAGCGGCGGTGGCCGACGCGAACGCGGACCACGCGCGGATGGCCCGGATGATGTATGAGCGGGGACGGTACGCGCAGGTGCTGCCCGCCTACATCCAGGTGGCCCGGCCGGGGCTCCCGGAGGCGCTCGGCCAGGCCGCGGCGCTGGGCGCGAGCGCGATCGTGGTGGCACCGTATTTCCTGCTGCCCGGCATGCTGCGCACCTGGTGCCGGGAGCAGCTCGGCGGGTGGACCGAGCGGAACCCGGCCGTGCCGGTGGCGCTGGCCGAGGTGATTGGGGACTGCGACGAGCTCGCGGCTGTGGTGGTCGAGCGCTATCGGGAGGCGGCGGCCGACCCGGTGCCCGATGCCGGCTCGCCGACCTACATGGCGGGTCTGCGCCTCGAAGGCCGTGAGGTTTTGGTGGTGGGCGCGGGGCACGTCGCGGACCGCCGGGTGCCTCGGCTCGTGGAGTCGGGGGCCCGGATCCGGCTGATCTCTCCGACGCTGTCGATCAAGCTGCGGCGCTATGTGCGCGAGGGCCTGGTCTCCTGGGAGCAGCGGGGCTTCGCGGCCGGTGACGTGGGGGCGGCGTGGTACGTGCTGGCCTGCACGAACGACCCGGCCGTGAACGAGGCAGTGGCCGCCGAGGCGGAGGCGGCACACACGTTCTGCGTCCGGGCGGACGCCGCGCGGCGGGGCAGTGCCTGGACCCCGGCGACCGAGAGTTCGGCGGGTCTGACGGTGGCGGTACTCGGTCGGCGCGACCCCCGGCGGTCGGTCTCCGTCCGGGACGCCCTGCTGCGGGTGCTGCACGGCTGAGCCGGGTCTGCCGCGGCGGTGCGGGACGCCCTGCTGCGGGTGCTGCACGGCTGAGCACGAGCGTGACCGTGGAGGTCTGAGGCGCGGGATGCCCGGTGGCGGGCGTTCTAGGCCTGGGAGAGGGCCGGTTTCGCTGGTGGCGCGACTGGTCTGTCTCGCCCACCGGACTGGATGGTGTGACGTGTTCCGAGCGACCTGCTTCACTGCTCAATCGGGCCTGTCGTGATGACAAATATGCTGGCCAAGAGGTTTCGCGAAATCCTTGATTCGGCATGAAGTAGGTCGCTCGGAACACGAGCGGGCGGTTGGTCCCTCGAGGCGTCCGAGGGGTGAGACCCCGTTGGACCCACGGGCGCGAATCCCGCCCATGAGAGTTCCGGACGACCTGTGAGCGCCTGCCGGGGCTCGCTTCTTCGGTGATGGCGCGGTTGTCGGGTGGGGGCTCGTGATGGTCGGTCTCGACGCTGCTGTAGCAGCGTCTGCGCCGAGGTGCGCGAGTCCGGGTCGGGGAAGGGGGTCCCGGCCGAGCTGCGTGTGTCCCGATCGGGGAAGTGCTTCAGAGCGCGTGGGCCTGGGCCTGGCCGACCGGGTTTCCTGCACGGTCCAGGCAGAGCACGTCGACGGCGACCGGCGCTCCACCCAGCACGCGGAGAGCCTCGTCTCTGGCGGCAGTGGCGATCAGATCGCCGAGCGGCACGCCCGCGGCGTGGGCGACCTGCACCGCGCCGAGTGCGGTCGTACTGGCCAGAACCCCGCTGGCCAGGGTCTCGCTGCCCCCCGCCTCCCGCACCAGCGAGGCGAGGAAGCCCGTGTCCACGCTGCTCCGGCCGGAATGCAGATCGAGGTGCCCGTCGGCCAGCTTGGACAGCTTCGCCACCCCGCCACACAGGGTGAGCCGGCGGACGGGGTGATCCCGCAGGTACTTCAGCACCGCTCCCACGAAATCGCCCATGTCGATCAAGGCGAGATCCGGCAGGCCGAAGCGCTCCCTGGCGACCCGCTCGCTCGTCGACCCCGTGCAGGCCGCCACGTGGTCGCACCCGGCGGCCACGGCGACGTCGATGCCGCGGTGGATGCTGTCGATCCAGGCGGAGCAGGAGTAGGGGACGACGATCCCCGTGGTCCCGAGCACGGATAGCCCGCCGATGATCCCGAGGCGGGGGTTGAGCGTGTGGCGTGCCATCTCCTCGCCCCGGTCGATGGACACCTCGATGTCCAGGTCAAGCCCGGAGGCCAGCGATCCCGCGTCCCAGGGCGCCTCGGGCACCCCGTACCTGGGAGCGCGCGCGGTCGGCGGGTCGGTGACCAGGTCTTGGAGCGCAAGGCCCGCGTCCAGGATGTAACCCCGCGCGACCGCGGCCAGGTTGTCGGCGATCATGCGACGCGGCATGGGGTTGATCGCCGCCTCTCCGACGGACAGGGGCAGGCCCGGAAGCGTCACGACGCCAACGCCGGGCCCCGCCCGGAACGTCATGCCTGCCCCGGCAGCACCCGCGCTCACCCGCACCCGCACCACCGCGCCGTGGGTGACGTCGGGGTCGTCGCCCGCGTCCTTCGTGACCGCGGCCGAGGCCCAACCGTCGCCGTCGTCCGCGCTCGTCAGCGCGAACGAGGGGCGCCTACCACCCGGGAGCTGCACGGTCACCGGGTCGGGGTGCACGCCGGTCAGGAGCGCGACGTATGCCGCCCGCGCGGCCGCCGTCGCGCAGGCGCCGGTCGTCCACCCGGGGCGCAGGCCCGACGTGGCCAGCTGCCCCGCCCGGCCGCCGGGGGCCGGGCCGTGGCCGAACGGCTCGTCGCCGGTTGGAGCCTCGTGGTCGAACGGTATGTCTCCGGGGGTGAGCCCGTGACAGAAGGGTTCGTCGCCCACGGGTTCGTCGCCGAAGGAACCGCGGGATGAATCCGCGGCTGAGCCGCCAGGCTCGCCGGACAGCGGGCCCTTCCGCGCCTCGCGGTTGTCGCGTCGATCACCCATGTCGACCTCGCACAGAGGGATGGGGGTTCACAGAGGATGGGGGTTACTCGTCGTCGGGCGCAGGCTACTCGTCGTCGGACGCCGCGGCGTTCACCGCTGCCGCCGTGATCGCGCTGCCGCCGCGCCGGCCGCGCACCACCAGGTAGTCCAGCCCCATCCCGCTCGTGACCAGCTCCTGCTTGGACTCGGCGGCGCCGACGAAGCCCACCGGGATCCCGAAGACGGCCGCCGGTCGCGCGGCCACGATCTGCAGCAGCTCCAGCAGCTTGAACAGGGCGGTCGGCGCGTTGCCGATCGCGATCACCGCGTTGTTGATCAGCCCCCGCGACGCCCACATCTCGACCGCGGCGGCGGTCTTCGTCGTGCCGCGCCGCACGGCCTGTTCCTCGATGTCCGGCTCGTCGAGCAGGCATACGACGCGGTTGTCCTTCGGGAGGCGCGAGCGGATGATCCCCGCCGCCACCATCCGCGAGTCGCACACCACGGGGGCGCCCGCGTTGAGTGCGGCCCGCGCCTTGGCCACCACCTGGGGGCTGTGCCGCACGTCGTCGGCGATCGAGGGGTCGCCAGCGGCGTGGCACATCCGGACCACCACCCGTTCGACGTCGGCGGGGAAGCGGGACAGGTCCGCCTCTTCGCGGATGATCCGGAAGGACTCCGCGTAGATCTCCTTGCCGTCCTTGCGGTAGTCGAAGCCGCTCATTATGTCGCTCTCCCTCGCCGGTCCTGGGCGCTCGTCCGGCGCCCGGCCCACCGTAACCCGGAGTGTGTGAGGATGGGCACACCCTTCCGCGCGCGCACGAGGAAGCCGGGCACCGCCGGCACGGTCGCGCCACTGTGGACCCGCGTCGTTGCACGTCGCGGGGGAGTCAGAGACTCGACGCGCGCGGATCCGCTCGATCGAGACGCGACATCTCGAGGAGGAGGCGACCCATGCACATCGCCGAGGGCTTCCTGCCCCCCGTTCACTGCGCCGCCTGGTTCGCGGCATCGGCCCCATTCGTCGTCCACGGTGCTCGCGCCGTCGTCCGAGAGTCGCGAGCGTCCAGCGAGAACCGCCTGTTGCTCGCTGCCGCAGGGGCGTTCACGTTGGTCCTGTCCGCGATCAAGCTGCCGTCGGTCACCGGTAGCTCGTCGCACCCGACGGGTACGGGGCTCGGGGCGGTGCTCTTCAGACCGCCGGTGATGGCCTTCCTGGGAACCGTCGTACTGCTCTTCCAGGCGGTGCTGCTGGCCCACGGCGGGCTCACCACGCTGGGGGCCAACGTCTTCGCGATGGCGGTGGCGGGGCCCTGGTGCGCGTATGCGTGCTTCGTCCTCGCCCGTCGCGTCGGTGCTTCGCCTGCGGTCGGCGTGTTCCTCGCGATGGCGATGGCGAACGTGGCCACGTATGTGGTGACCTCCCTCCAACTCGCGCTCGCCTACCCCGATCCCTCCAGCGGCTTCGTCGGGGCGGCGCAGAAGTTCCTCGGCATCTTCGCGATCACGCAGATCCCGCTGGCCGTCGTGGAGGGGCTGCTGGGCGTGGTCGTGTTCCGATTCCTGACCACGGTGGCGGCTCCGGAGCTCGCCCGCCTGGGCGTCCTTCATGGCCGTCGGGCCGGTGCCGCGGCCCCCGCGGAGGCGCGCCGTGGCTGAGGCGCCGACGCACGATGGGGTGGGTGGCCCGGGCGCGCACGTCGGCCGGACGCGATCGCGCGGCGGTGGCTGGCTCACCGTCGTCTTGCTGTTGGGAGTGGCGCTGATCATCGGGGCCTCGCTCGTCCTGGGCGCGAGGTTCGGTCAGGGCGAGGAGGGGTTCGCCGGGACGGACGCCGCCGTCACCGGGATGCTGGAGGAGCAGGGCGCCGAACCGTGGTTCCGTCCCTTGCTCTCCCCGGGGGGCGGCGAGGTCGAGTCGGGCCTGTTCGCGCTGCAGGCGGCGCTCGGGGCCGGTCTGTTGGGGTATGCGCTCGGGCGGCTCCACGAACGTCGGCGCCATGCCTGAACCGCCGACCCCTCGTCCTGGGCCGCGGACCCCTCGCCCTGGGCTGTCGACCCGTCCTGAGCCGTCGAACTGCCCTGAGCCGTCGAACTGCCCTGAGCCGACCAACTGCCCGGTGTCGCCGACGCTCCCGGGCGGCCCCCGGCCATGCACCTGACCGCGCTGGACGACGCGGCCTGGGCGAGCCCGTGGCGGCACCGCGCCGTCGTCGACAAGACGATCCTGAGCCTCGGCCTTGTGCTCACGGCGCTGCTGGCCGCGCCGCTGCCGGGCGGCATCCTGGTCGCCGCCGTGTCCGTGGCGGTGCTGCTGGGTCCGGCGCGACTCCCGCCCCGGCTGCTGCTCGGCGCGGTGGCCGCGCCTGCCGCCTTCATCCTCATCGGGGCGGCGTCCGTGGTCCTCGCCGTCGGCGAGCCCGTGGCCGACGCGTGGTGGTCGGTGGGGGCGGTGTCGCTCGGGCCGTCGTCGGTGGCGCGCGGCGGCGCGGTCCTGGTGCACGCTCTGGCAGGGACGCTCGCGGTGTTCGTCCTGGCCACGACCACGCCCATGGTCGACGTGGTCACCTCGGCGCGTACGCTGCGCGTCCCCAACGCCTGCCTCGAGGTCGCCGCGCTCATCTACCGCCTGCTGTTCGTGCTGCTCGACACCGTGCACCGGGTTCGGGAGGCGCAGACGGCGCGCCTCGGGGATGCCCCGGCCAGGCGTCCGGAGCTGGGCGTGCGAGGCCGGTCGCTGCTGCGGCGGATCGACACCGCGGGCTCGGCCGCGGGGACGGTGCTGGTCCGCTCGTGGTCGCGCGCGGATCGCCTGACCGGTGGGTTGGCGGGCCGCGGGTACGACGAGGCGCTGGTCACCCTGCCCGTGGCGCGGCCCCGGTCCCTCCGGTTCGAGGCCGCGTCGATCGCCGTCATCGCCGCCCTCTGGGCCGTCGACGTCTGGGTCACCCAGGTGGCCGGCGTGCCCGCGACGAGGCCGCTGTGGTGACCGGCGCGCCGCGGCGCCCGGACGCCTTCGCCGTCGGCGGCGTCGCACGGCCGTCGGAGGCGGCAGACGGCCTGGTGCGGGCGGCGTCGGTCCTCGCGGCGGAGGGCGTGCTGGCCGGGTACCCCGGCAGACCGCCCATCCTCCGCGACGCGAGCCTGACCCTGCGCCGAGGCCGGCGGACGGTGCTGCTGGGCGCGAACGGCTCCGGCAAGACCACGCTCCTGCGCTGCCTGTCGGGCGCGCATCGACCGGACGGGGGGCGGATCTCGTACGAAGGTTCCTCGGTGACGTACGACCGCGACGGCTTGCGCGCCCACCGCAGCCACGTCCAGCTCGTGCTCCAGGACCCGGACGACCAGCTCTTCTCGGCGGACGTCGCGCAGGACGTCTCGTTCGGACCGATGAACCTCGGCCTGCCCGTCGACGAGGTACGCGAGCGGGTGGCGGAGGCACTAGAGCTGCTCGGCGCAACCCATCTGGCGGAGCGCGCGACCCACCATCTCTCGTACGGCGAGCGCAAGCGCGTCGCCGCGGCCGGGGCCGTCGCGATGCGCCCGGCGGTGCTGCTTCTCGACGAACCGACCGCCGGGCTCGACCCGAGCGGTACTGCGTCGATGCTGGCTGCCTTGGATCGGTGCGAGGCGCACGGCACGACGGTGGCCCTGTCGACGCACGACGTCGACCTGGCACTGGCCTGGGGGCACGACGCCGCGCTCGTGGTCGACGGGGCCGTCGTCGCGGGGCCGGTCGAGGAACTGCTCGACGACGGTCCGCTGCTTGCCCGGGCCCACCTGTGTCGGCCGTGGCCGCTGGAAGTGGCCAGGCGACTGCGACTCTCTGGACGGCCGAGGAACCTGGAGGCGCTCGTGACGCTGCTGGGGCGTGACGAGGCGTGCCGGAACGGAATCACGCGGGGTGGGACGGGATGAGAGAAGTACGAGACGAGGCGGCCAGGCGCGCCGCGGCTGCCCTACAGCGCCTGGGGCGTCACGGCCGGTGGAGCGACCACTGCACGACCGGCCGCAGCGGCTTCCAGCCCAGCATCGACCCGAGCGGCTCGGCGGTCTCGAACGCCAGGCGGGACAGGGTGCCGCCGTGCTCCCGGTAGCCGGCGAGGAGCACCTGCTCGGTGTCCAAGGTCACGGCGTGGGCGACGAAGCGGCCGCCGGGACGCAGCGCCCCGAGGCAGACGTCGAGCGTCTTCTGCGTGCAGCCGCCCCCCACGAACACCGCGTGGGGGCTGTCCTCGGGGACCCGCTGCTCGGCGAACAGGGCGAGGTCCTCCCGCACATCGCAGTCGATCACCTGCACCTGCCAGGGGCCGCACAACCGGGTGGCGTTGGCGCGGGCGCGCTCGGCCCGCGGGCGGACGCGCTCGAACCCGATCGCGCGGGCGCTCGGGCCTCCGGCGCGGCACCATTCGATCGCGATCGACCCCGCCCCCGTGCCCACGTCCCAGAGGATCCGGCCGGGGCCTGGGCGCAGCTCGGCGAGGGCGCAGGCGCGCAGGTGCCGCTTGGTCACCAGCCCGTCGTGCTCGAAGACGTCGTCGGGCAGGCCGGGGGAGGTGCCGAGGGCGGCCAATGCGTCGTCGGAAGCAGGGACGCTCATCCGGGCAGCGTACTGCCGTCGTCCGATTCGGCGGAGGAGACGTCGTCCACGCGCGAGCTGCGGGATCGCCCGCTCGTGATCGTGCACACCGGCGACGGCAAGGGGAAGACCACCGCGGCGATGGGCTTGGCGCTGCGCGGCTGGGCGCGGGGCTGGTCGGTGGGCGTGGTGCAGTTCGTGAAGTCGGGCAAGTGGCAGCCGGGGGAGCGGGCGGCGCTCCTGGCGCTCGGGCAACTCCACGCTTCGACGGGCGAGGGCGGACCGGTGGCCTGGTATCAGGCGGGGACCGGCTGGACCTGGTCCCGGTCCGCCACGGGGGACCGCGCCCAGGAGGCCATCGACGCAGCCCAGGGGGGGTGGTGCCGCGCGGCGGAACTGCTGCAGGGCGCCGTCCACGACCTGCTGATCCTGGACGAGATCACCTACCCGATGCGGCGTGAATGGATCGACACCCGTGAGGTGGTGGCCGCGCTGACGGCGCGGCCGGGGCATCAACACGTCGTGCTCACCGGCCGGGGCGCGCCCCCGGAGTTGTTGGAGATCGCGGACCTTGTCACGGACATGACGAAGGTCGCCCATCCGTACGACGCGGGCATCCGCGGGCAGAGAGGAATCGAATGGTGACCAGGGCGAGCACGCACCGCCTCCCACGGCTCGTGGTGGCCGCCCCGGCCTCCGGGCATGGCAAGACCACGCTCGCGTGCGGCCTCATGGCGGGGCTGCGGCGACGCGGCCTCGCCGTTGCGCCGGCCAAGGTCGGCCCGGACTACATCGACCCCGGGTATCACTGGCTGGCCGCGGGGCGCGTCGGTCGCAACCTCGACCCGGTGCTCGTCGGCGAGGAACGCATCGTGCCGCTGCTGCTCCACGGCGCCGCGACGCCCGGCCCCGCCGACCTCGCGGTGATCGAGGGCGTGATGGGGCTCTTCGACGGGCGTCTGGGGACGGATGGGGAGGGCTCGACCGCCCATGTCGCCCGGCTCACCTCGAGCCCGGTGTTGCTGGTCGTGGACGTACGGCACGCCTCGCGGACGTTCGGCGCGGTGGTGCACGGCCTGGCGACGTACGACCCGCGCGTCCGGGTCGGGGGCGTCCTGCTCAACCGGGTCGGCTCGTCGCGGCACGGCGAGGAGGTCCGTCGTGCGGTCGAGGCCGCCGGGCTGCCGGTGCTCGGCGCGTTGCCGCGGGACGAGGCGATTAGCGCCCCGTCGCGGCACCTGGGTCTCGTACCGGCGGCCGAGCGCGCCGAATCCGCCGCAGTTCTCGACGCGCTGGCCGACCGGATCGCGGCGGACGTGGACCTGGACGCGGTCCTTGCCCTGGCCGCCACGGCGCCCGACCTGGCCGGGGAGCCGTGGGATCCCGCGGCCGAGATGTCTGCCGGGCCGGCCTCGTCAGGATCGAGCACGTCGGCAGGGCCGCCCGCGTCGGCAGGGCCGCCCGCGTCGGCAGGGCCGCCCGCGCCGGCTGGACCGCCCGCGCCAGCTAAGCCGTCGGCGACGGCCGGGCGACCCGTGATCGCCGTGGCCGGGGGGAGGGCGTTCACGTTCCGCTATGCCGAGACCGAGGAGCTGCTGCGCGCCGGCGGCTGCGAGGTCGTGACGTTCGACCCGCTGGCCGACGAGCGCCTGCCCGAGGGCACGGCCGGGCTCTATGTCGGTGGCGGGTTCCCGCAGGTGCACGCCGCCGACCTGAGCGCGAACGCGGCCCTGCGCGAGCAGGTCCGGATCGCCATCGGGGCCGGCCTGCCGACGGTGGCCGAGTGCGCCGGGCTGCTCTACCTCTGCGAGAGCGTCGACGGCACGCCGATGACCGGCGCACTGCCGCTGCTCGGCGCCATGACCCCGAAGCTGACGCTGGGCTATCGCGACGCGGTCGCCGCCGCGGACACCCTGCTGGCCCGCGCTGGGGAACGGGTGGTGGGGCACGAGTTCCACCGCACGGCCGTCGGTCCTCTGGACGGCCCGGCCGGGTGGGGCGAGGACGAGGAGGACCCGGCGTGGGATCTCGACCCCGCCTGGCTTCTGCCGGGCGGGCACGACGGGGTCAGCGCCGATCCGGCGGCGCTGGGGCGCCCGAGCGTCCACGCCTCGTACGTGCACGTGCACTGGGCCGGACACCCGCAGCTGGCGCGGCGATTCGTGACTGCCGTGCGCGAATTCGAGGCCAGCGGGGCATACCCGGAGGCGACCCAAGCCGAGACGGAGGTGGCCGTGTCGGTCGCCGATGCCAGGGGCGACGCCCAGGAGGTCGGCGAGGTCATCCTGGTCGGCGGCGGCCCGGGCGACCCCGGGCTGCTCACCGTGGCGGGGCTGGCGGCGATCCGGGAGGCGGATGCGGTCGTCTACGACCGACTCGCCCCGCTCGCGAGCCTCGCCGAGGCGCCCGCCGGCGCCGAGCTGATCGAGGTGGGCAAGATCCCGCGCGGGGCGTTCACCCCGCAGGAGCGCATCAACGAGATCCTGATCGAGCAGGCCCTGGCCGGCCGGAGGGTGGTGCGCCTCAAGGGCGGGGATTCGTTCGTCTTCGGTCGCGGCGGCGAGGAGTGGCAGGCGTGCGCCGCGGCCGGGATCCCGGTCCGGGTCATCCCGGGCGTCACGTCGTCGGTGGCCGTGCCGGAGCTGGCCGGGATCCCGGTGACCCACCGGCACCTGACGCAGGGGTTCACGGTGGTGTCGGGGCACGTGCCCCCCGGCGACCCCCGGTCCTCGCTGGACTGGGACGCGCTGGCCCGGGCCAACACGACGCTGGTGGTCCTGATGGGGGTGAAGTTCCTGCCGGAGATCACCGCTCGGCTGGTGGCCGCGGGTCTGGACCCCGCGACGCCCGCCGCGGTAGTGGAGGACGGCTGCTCGGAGGAGGCCCGTACGATCCCCGGCACGGTGGCGGACATCGCGTCGCTCGCGGCGGAAGGCGGCGTACGCCCCCCCGCGATCACGGTCATCGGCCGGGTCGCGGGTCTCGACCTGGGCGCCGCGCGCAGCTGACCGCGGGTGGAGGTCCGGTTTCGCGGATGGGAGCCGGGTTTCGCGGATGGGAGCCCGGTTTCGCCCATGGCGGCCCGGGGATTCGCGGGCCCGCGTGCGCGGTGGCGGGCCTCCATCGGCGGTGACGGGCTCTCCTCCGCGGCGGTGGTGCCTCGTCGGCGATGGTGGCACCCTCAGCGGGCGGCGTCCAGGCACCACCGGACCGCCGCCGCCACGTCGGTGACGGAGGGGACGCCCGGAGGTGGCGGCGGGCGTCGTACGACGATGACGTGCGCGTCCACCTCGCGGGCCACGTCGAGCTTGCCGGCGGTGGCGGCGCCGCCGGAGTCCTTGGTGACCAGCGTCCCCACGCGGTATGTCGCGAAGAGCCTCTCCTCTCTCTCGCGGGTGAACGGCCCCACATCCGATAGGAGGAGCCAGCCGTCCGGAACCACCAGGTCGCGAGCCTCCGCGACCCGGGCGACCACGCGGTGCCGGTCCAGGGCAGGGACGTACGCGGACGTCGACTGCCGGCCCACCGTCAGCAGGACCGTTGCGCCCTGCGCAGGATCCGCAGCGGGGACCCGGCGCGGTGCGTCCGGTGGCCATTGACAGGACCCCTCGTCATACGACTCACCGGGTGCACTGAGAACTGCCGCGGCGTCGGCCGCCTGCTCGTGGGTGTCCACCCAGGTCCAGGCGTCGGCGTCCGGGTGCTCCGCCCAGCCCGGTCGGGCCAGCCGGAGCAGCGGTATGCCGACCTGCCCGCACGCCGCCGCCGCGTGCTCGGACATTCGCGCCGCGAACGGATGTGTGGCGTCCACCACACCGGCGGGGCGGTGTCGGCGCAACCAGGCGGCCAAGCCCTCGACGCCGCCGAATCCCCCGCGACGCACTTCGCCGGCCGAACGAGCCGGTGACGTGGTCGCGCCGGCCAGCGAGATGGTCGCCGCGACACCCGCATTCGCCAGCTGGTCGGCCAATCGCCGCGCCTCGCCGGTGCCCCCGAGGACGAGAACTTGCCCGGCTGCCACCCATACCTCCGCCCCATCGCACCGCCCGTCGAGCGGGGGGCACGAAACTTCATCCCCCACTGTGGCCGTCAAGTAGATTCACGCAGTATGAGCGACGAGATGGAAACGGACGAGGCCCCGCAGGGTCCGAAGGTGGCCGTCGTCACCGGCGGTGCACGTGGCATCGGCGCGGCGATCGGGCAGCGGCTGTCGCGGGACGGGTACGCCATCGCGCTGCTGGACCTCAACGTGGAGGGCGCGAAGGAGCAGGCGGCGCTCATCGCGGATGCGGGGGGCACGGCGTTCGCGTACGGCTGTGACGTCTCCTCGACCGAGCAGGTCACCGACGTCATGAACCAGATCGAGAACGACCTCGGCGGCATCGACGTGCTGATCAACAACGCCGGGCTGACCCGGGACAATCTCATCTTCAAGATGAGCGACGACGACTGGGACACGATCATGAACGTGCACCTGCGCGGGGCGTTCGTGTGCACCCGGGCGGCGCAGTCCCACATGGTCAAGCGCGGTGGCGGCAGCATCGTCTGTCTGTCCAGCATCAACGCGGAGGGCGCCCGCGGTCAGCTGAACTACTCGACGGCGAAGATGGGCCTCCAGGGCTTCGTGAAGACCTGCTCGATCGAGCTGGGGCGGTTCAACATTCGGGCTAACGCGGTCGCGCCGGGGTTCATCGAGACCGCGATGACCGCGCTGCTCGCCGAGCGGCTGGGCGCGGACTACGAGCAGTGGAAGGCCGAGATCGCCGCCAGCGTCCCGCTCCAGCGGGTGGGCACGCCGGAGGACATCGCCAACGTCGTGTCGTTCCTGTGCGGGCCGGACTCTTCGTATGTGTCCGGACAGGTCCTGTACGTCTGCGGCGGCCCGCGCTAGCCGGAGCCGAGATGGGGCCGTGCTGGCCGGGGCCGAGTTGGGGGCCGTGCTGGCCGGGGCCCAGATGGTGGCCCGGGGCGGTGTCGGAGCTCTCGCCGGTTCGGCCGGACTCTCGGGGGATCGACTGGGCTCCTCCCATAGGCGCGGTCCGCGTCGGGACTGGCTCTTCCGGAGTCGACTGACCCCTCCTGGCAATGGGTGAGCTCTCGTCTGGACAAGAGCTCACCCGGGTTCAGGAGGGTTGAGCCGAGGTCCCGGGAGGCTAAAGGGGTCTGGAACGAGGTTCCGAGCGGGTGCCCGGGCAAGGTGAGAGGTGTCCAGCCAGGGCGTCGAGAGGCCAGTCGGCTCGGACCGCGCCTCGCCACTGAGAGCTCACCCGCTGTGGGAGCCGAAATCCCGGAGGATCGACTGGGCTCCTCGTGTGGGCGTGGTGCGAGTCGGGACTAAGCTCGTCCGGTCTCGACCGGGACGTTTCCGATGTCGCCCCGACCTCTTCGGTCAGGGCGCCGAGCGACCGGCCAGGTTCGACCGGGGCACGTCGGTCAGGGCGCCGAGCGGCCGGCCAGGTCCACGAACCGGAAGCCGTGCGTCCTGTACCACGCGATGATCTGCGGCAGCGCCGCCACGGTGTTGCCGCGATAGCCGGGCCCGCCGGAGTGCTGCACCGACGCCGAGGCGTGCGAGGAGTGCAGCAGCACGATCGGGTGGGTCTGGTGCCCGATGTCGGTGGCCGCCTCGACGATCGCGGCCGTGGCCTGGGGACTCGCCGTCGTGGGCTGCGCCCAGTCGCGCGGGTCCACGCTCCAGAGCGCCGCGGTCAGCCGCAGGGCGCTGGTCGCCGCGAGCACCCCCTCCTGGAAGCCGCCGGGCGGGCGATAGAGGCACACGGGTTCCCTTGTCACGCGGGTCAGGGCAGCGTTGGTCCGGTGAGCCTGGTCGGCGACGTATTGCTGGGTCCAGCCGCCGGGCACCTGGGCGGGATAGAGGTGGTCGTAGGAGTGGTTGCCCACCGCCAGCCCCTGGGCGGTGATCTGGCGGACCACGTCCGGGTTGGCTGACGCGCCGGCGCCGGTGAAGAAAAACGTGCCGGGGATCTTCTCGCGGCGGAGTACGTCCGCGATCTGCAGGTCGGCGGCGCCGGGGCCGTCGTCGAAGGTCAGCGCCACGGTCTTGCCCGCTCCTGGGGCCGAGAGCACGAATCCCGTCGGTGGGGTGGGGCAGCCCGGGAGGTGAGCGGCGTCGGAGCCCGAGGTGAGCCGCGCTGGATGCGCGGCGGCAGGTCCTGCGACAAGGGGCGCGGCCAGGCTGATCGCGAACGCCGAGGTCGCGATGCACGTCGCCATGATGCGCCGTGTCGCGACAGGGCGGCGCCTGCCCCCCTGCCGTCGGTCCGAGGATGGGGCACGGACGGGCGAGCGCATGCTGGGACCCCCTGATCGAGCGGTGGGGGAGCCCGCGACGCCGCGGTCGGCGCCGGTCTCCCGTGCCGCCCCGACCGCCATCGTGCACGATCGTGTCGGTGCCCCCGGGCATGATCGACGCACGATCTCCTCACGATCCGCTGCGGCACCGTCAACCGACGCAGCCGGTCGCATCATTCGACGAAGGGAGAGGTCCGTGGAGGGCTCCAGCCTGGCGCTGGCCGCGCGGCACACCTATCGCTACCTGCGCGTCGGCATCGTGGTGATGACCTTCGTGCTGGCGGTGTCGGTCGTCCTGGCGGCCGGGGGCGAGGGCTGGTCGTGGCGGGCCTCGATCAGCGCGTACTTCTACTCACCCGCCCGCAGTGTCTTCGTCGGCGCGCTCATGGCTATCGGGATCTGTCTGGTCGCGCTCCAGGGCCGGATCGCCCTCGAGGACGGGCTGCTGAACCTGGCGGGGTTGCTGATGCCATACGTCGCCCTCATACCCGTGCCGTTCGAGGACCCGCGGTGCGCGCCCGCGGTGGTCTGCGTGCCGGACGACCTGGTCGGCGGGGTGGTCAACAACGTGTGGGCGTACTCGTCGGGGGCGCTGGTGGCGATCGGCGTCGCCGCCTGGGTGGCCGCGAGGGAGCGCCGGTTGCGCGGCTCGGTCCGCACGGCCCTGGTGGTGCAGTTCGCGGTCGTCGTGGTGCTGCTCATCGGGTTGCAGCTTGACCGAGCGCGCTTCCTGACGGCCGCGCACTACGTGACCGCGGTGCCGCTGTTCCTGGCGATGGTCGCGGTGGTCTACGTCAACGGCCGCAGCTCGCGCCACCGGATCCGGCTCGGGGAGCGCACCTTCGCCTTCACGCGCCTCTATTACCCGATCGCGCTCGCCATGCTGGCGGTCCTGGTCCTGGCCGGCGCGCTGGGGGCGGCGGAGTTCTTCAGCGGCGGCGCCGCGTTGCAGGGGCGTTGGCTGTTCTGGGTCGAGGTCGCGCTGCTGGCGGCGTTCGCCTCGTTCTTCGTCGTGCAGACCGCGGAGTTCTGGGTCGAGACGGTGCCGGAGGATCTCACCTGCCCGCCGCTGTTGCCCCGCCGCGACCCGATGGAGAGAGCGGCCGCCCCGCGGTGACGGCCGGCCTCACCTTTCGGGGCTCGGTCAGGCCGCGTTGGCGAGTTCCCGCAGCTGGTTGAGCGACTGCGACAGGATGCGGGAGACCTGCATCTGGCTGAGCCCGATCTCGTGGCCGATCTCGGCCTGGGTCATGTCGTCCACGAAGCGAAGTCGCAGGACCCGTAACTGACGAGGTGTCAGGGTCTTCAACCCCTGACGAATCGCGTCCCAGTCGGCCAACTCCTGGTACGGATCCTTCGTGACGCTCGCCTCGTGGGGGCGGGATCTGTCCCCGGCGGGCACCAGCGGTTCGGCCGCGTACCCGGAAGCGGCCAGCCGCACCTCTGCCACCGTCTTGACGTCCACGTCGAGGCGGTCGGCCAACTCCCGTTCAGTGGGGTTGCGGCCGAGGCTGCGACGAGCGAGTTCCTCCTCGAGGGCCATCCGGGCCCGCAACTCCTGGAGCCGGCGGGGCGGACGCACCAGCCACCCGTGGTCACGGAAGTGGCGCTTGAGTTCGCCGGAGATGGTCGGCGCCGCGTAGGCGGCGAAGCCATGCCCCCGCTCGGAACGGTAACCGCGAATCGCCTTCATGAGTCCCAGGCGGGCGACCTGCGTCAGGTCCTCGGCGGCGATGCCGCGGTACGCGTAGGCGCGGGCTGCGCCGTCCGCCAGGTGGACGGTGAGCGGGACGATCTGTGCGTAGAGGCGGCGCCGCTCCTCCATGGACGTGGCGCCCTGCAGTTGGCTCAGAAGCTCTTCGGCCTGCTCGAGATCGTTTCGTTCGGGATCGTGGTGGTCGGGTTTGTGGTGGTCGACCTTGTGGTCGACATCGTGCTGGTCATTACGGCGGTGATCCATGTGGTCGTGGTCAGGGACGCCATCGCGAGGAGACATCCGTCAGCCCCTTCTCGACAGGGCTAGGCGGGAGTTAGACCAGCACCCTGATAGAAACTCCACTCAATCACCAGCACGGGGCGTGGGCAAGAGCAGTTCGGGCGAATTGGCGGGGGATTGGGCGGGGGTTTACCGGACGAATGCCCTGGAGCAGAGGCGGATCCGAGGGGTCGGATTCAGCCCTGGACCAGAGGCGGATCCGGGGGGTCGGATTCAGGAGCGGGGCCGGCGCATCTCGTAGGTCGGCAGGGATCCGGTCAGCTCGACCTCCGCGGCGATGTCCCGCAGCTTCCTGTTGAGGTGCTGGCTCGCCTCGCGCAACAGGTCGAACGCCCGCTCCGACGTCACCAGCTCGCGGGCCATGAGAATGCCCATCGCGGTCCCGATCTGGCGGCTGCTCTGCAACGCCGTCTCCAGGTTGGTGACGCGCTGCTGGTCCAACTCGGATTGGACGGACAGCGCGACGAAGGGAGCGAACACCGAGGCCACGCCGATGTCGGACTCCGTGAACTGGCCCGGCTTCTCGGCGAAAAGGTTCATCGCGGCGCGATCGGTGCCCTCGAGAGTCAGGTGCACGGCGAGGATGCTGCGAATCTGGGTCTCTGCGGTGCACCTGCGGGCGAACGCCGGCCACCGCGTGTCGGTCCGCAGGTCCTCGACGAGGGCGATGTCGTCCCTTTCGAGGGTGTCCAGGCAGGGACCCTGCGCCGTGTCGTATTGGATCTGATCGACCTTCAGCGGCACGGGGCCGGTGCTGGCGAGCGTGCGGGGTGGTTCCGCGCCGCGCGTGTAGGTCACGGCGCACGACGACGCGCGGGCACCACACGAGGCACGACCTGCACGATCCGCGCAGGTGACATCGTCGATGACGAGCCGTCGACCAGGAAGCGGCCCAGCTCGGCGAAGTCCGCGGTCAGTCGACGGACGGCGTCCGGCTCGTCGGCGGTGTTCATCCCTGCCCACCTAGTGGTCCGTCTCAGTTTTGATTGGCCCGTTGTCGAGTGTGGTCCGGGCGCGTTGAACCTTGGCGAGGATGGAC